>NZ_JAYGHZ010000070.1:0-6928 GCF_034931285.1 Synechococcus sp. BA-120 BA3 | reverse complement strand
GGCGGTGGCCCTGGCCGCGCGCCAGTGGGCCCCGCAGCGGGGCAGCCTGCATCTGGTGGGCAGCGGTCCGGGGCCGATCGATCTGCTCAGCGGCGATGCCCGCCGGGCCCTGGCCACGGCGACGGTGTGGGTGGGCTACGGGCTCTACCTCGATCTGCTGGAACCCCTGCGGCGCCCCGACCAGCTGCGCCGCGAGGGCCGGCTGACGGAGGAGCGGGCCCGCTGCGCCGAGGCACTCGACCTGGCCCGCCAGGGCCTCGACGTGGCCCTGATCTCCTCCGGCGACAGCGGCATCTACGGCATGGCAGGCCTGGCGCTGGAGCTCTGGCTGCAGCTGCCAGTGCTCGACCGTCCGGCCTTCACGGTGCACCCGGGGCTCTCGGCCCTGCAGCTGGCCGCCGCCCGGGCCGGGGCCCCGCTGATGCACGACTTCTGCACCATCAGCCTCAGCGACCGCCTCACCCCCTGGGAGGTGATCGAACGGCGGCTCAAGGGCGCCGCCAGTGGCGATTTCGTCGTGGCCCTCTACAACCCCCGCTCCCTCGGCAGGCCGTGGCAGCTGGGCCGGGCCATCGAGCTGCTGGGCGAGGGCCGGCCCGCCGGCACGCCGGTCCTGCTGGCCCGCCAGCTGGGGCGCGCCGAAGAGGCGCTCAGCCTCCACACCCTGGGGACCCTGCCCGAAGACCAGGTGGACATGCTCACCCTGGTGCTGGTGGGCAACAGCTCCACGCGCGTCCAGGACGGCCGCATGGTCACCCCGCGGGGCTATCCAGGAGCCGACCTGGCCTGAGGGCAAGGAGAAAAAGAATCGGGATGACAGGATTCGAACCTGCGGCCCCTTCGTCCCGAACGAAGTGCGCTACCAAGCTGCGCCACATCCCGATGGCCAGACTTTAGGGGATGGCCCGCGACCGACCGGTCCCATCGGGTGTGTGAAGTGTCCTGCCTACAGTCCGCACAGCCCAGCGATGCCCGTGACCGTCAGCGACCCCCGGCCCGCCCCCGCCAAGCCGCCCTGGCTGCGGGTCAAGGCACCGCAGCGGGAGCGGATCGGGGCGGTGGCGGATCTGCTGGTCGATCTCAAGCTCAACACGGTCTGCCAGGAGGCCAGCTGCCCGAACATCGGCGAGTGCTTCGCCGGCGGCACCGCCACCTTCCTGATCATGGGGCCGGGCTGCACCCGGGCCTGCCCCTACTGCGACATCGACTTCGACCGCAGCGTGCGGGCGCTGGACCCCACCGAACCCGAGCGCCTCGGGGAGGCGGTGCGCCGCCTGGGGCTGAGCCATGTGGTGATCACCTCGGTCAACCGGGATGATCTGGCCGACGGCGGCGCCAGCCAGTTCGTGGCCTGCATCGAGGCGGTGCGACGCACATCCCCCCTCACCACGATCGAGATCCTGCTGCCCGATCTCTGCGGCGCCTGGGAAGCCCTGGCGGCGGTGATGGCGGCGGCGCCGGAGGTGCTCAACCACAACATCGAGACCGTGCCCCGGCTCTACCGGCAGGTGCGGCCCCAGGGGGTCTACGAGCGCTCCCTGGACCTGCTGCGCCGGGTCCGCCAGGGCTGGCCGCGCACCTACACGAAATCCGGGCTGATGGTGGGCCTGGGCGAAAGCGACGACGAGGTCCGCGCCGTGATGGCCGATCTGCGCGCCCACGCCGTCGACATCGTCACCATCGGCCAGTACCTCTCCCCCGGCCCGAAACATCTGCCGGTGCAGCGCTTCGCGTCCCCGGAGGTGTTTGAAGGCTTCCGCCGCCACGGGGAAGGCGACCTGGGCTTCCTCCAGGTGGTGAGCAGTCCGCTCACCCGGAGCAGCTACCACGCCGGCGAGGTGCGGCGCCTGATGCGGGAGCACCCCCGCTGATATCAGGCCGCCACAGCCTCCCGCTGGGCCAGACCCACCGTGGCCGTTTCGCTGGGGGGCACCAGCACCCGGAAGCGGCCCTTCCAGGTGGGCCAGTCGGCCAGGATCGCCGCCGCCCTGGCGCTGCCGGTGGCCTGCAGATGGGCCTCCAGCAGGGGCAGCAGCAGGGCCTCCTGTTCGGGGGTGGTGAGGAGCACCAGCGCCACCGACTCGGGATTGAGGCGGGCCGCCAGACCTCCGGTCTCGTCGAGCAGGAAGGCCACCCCGCCGGTCATGCCGGCGGCCACGTTGCGGCCGGTGCTGCCCAGCACCACCACCACACCGCCGGTCATGTACTCGCAGCAATGGTCACCGACGCCCTCCACCACGGTGCGGGCGCCGCTGTTGCGCACGGCGAAACGCTCGCCGGCCCGGCCGAGGGCGAACAGCTCCCCGCCGGTGGCGCCGTAGAGGCAGGTGTTGCCGAGGATCACCTGGGCGCCGGGGTCACGGCCCGCGGCGGGGGGCACCACGGTGATGCGACCACCGTTGATGCCCTTGCCCACGTAGTCGTTGGCCTCGCCCACCAGACGCAGGTCCATGCCCTGGAGCACGAAGGCGCCAAAGCTCTGGCCGGCGGCGCCGTGGAAGGTGAGGGCCAGGCCCCCCTGGAAGCCGGTGTTGCCGTGCAGGGCGGCGATCTCGCCAGCCAGCCGGGCCCCGACGCTGCGGTCGGTGTTGACGATCGTCAGCTGGCGCACCACCTGCCCGTGGGTCTCGATCGCGGCGCGCACATCGGGGTCGGCGAGCAGCCCGTCCTCGAGCACCGGGCCATTGCCGTGGGCCTCCTCGTCGTGCCGCAGCCAGCCGCGGTCGGCGGCCGCCGGGATCGGATCCAGGAGGCAGGAGAGATCCAGGGCGCTGGTCTTGGTCAGGGCGATGGCGCGGGGCGCCAGCAGCTCGGTGCGGCCGATCAGGTCCTCGAGCCGGGCCACCCCCAGCACGCTGAGCAGCTGGCGCACCTCCTCAGCCACGAAGACGAAGAAGTTGACGACATGCTCGGGCAGACCGGTGAAGCGCTTGCGCAGGGCCTCCTTCTGGGTGGCGACGCCCACCGGGCAGTTGTTGGTGTGGCAGACGCGGGCCATGATGCAGCCCTCGGCGATCATGGCGACAGAGCCGAAGCCGAACTCCTCCGCCCCCAGCAGGGCGGCGATCAGCACGTCCCAGCCGCTCTTGAGGCCGCCATCGGCCCGCAGCAGCACCCGGTCGCGCAGGCCGTTCTCCAGCAGGCTGCGGTGCACCTCGGTGAGCCCCAGCTCCCAGGGGCTGCCGGCGTGCTTGATCGAGCTCAGCGGTGAGGCGCCGGTGCCGCCGTCATGGCCGGAGATCTGGATCACGTCGGCATTGGCCTTGGCCACGCCGGCGGCGATGGTGCCGATGCCGATCTCAGCCACCAGCTTCACCGAGACCCGGGCGGCGGGATTCACCTGGTGCAGGTCGTGGATCAGCTGGGCCAGATCCTCGATGGAATAGATGTCGTGGTGCGGCGGCGGTGAGATCAGCGGCACACCCGCCTTGCTGTTGCGCAGCCAGGCGATGTACGTATCCACTTTGGGACCGGGCAGCTGGCCGCCCTCGCCGGGCTTGGCGCCCTGGGCCACCTTGATCTCCAGCTGGCGGCCGCTGCGCAGGTAGGCCGGGGTGACGCCGAAGCGGCCCGAGGCGATCTGCTTGATGGCAGAGCAGGCGCTGTCGCCGTTGCGGAGGCCGCGCAGGGTGGGAAGGGTGGGCGAATGGCCCTCGCCGTCGACGTCGGACAGGGGGTGGTAGCGGGCCGGATCCTCACCGCCCTCGCCGCAGTTGCTCTTGCCGCCGATGCGGTTCATCGCCACCGCCAGCACCTCGTGGGCCTCGCGGGAAAGGGCCCCCAGGCTCATGCCGCCGGTGCAGAAGCGGCTGCAGATGCTCTCCACGCTCTCCACCTGCTCGATCGGCAGTGGCGTCGGGGCCGGGCGCAGTTCGAGCAGGTCCCGCAGGGCCGTGACCGGGCGGTTCTCCAGCAGGGTGCGGTAGGTGGAGAAGTGGTCGTAGCCGGGGCCCGCCGCCACGGCGGCATGCAGGGCCTTGGACATCTCCGGGTTGTTGAGGTGGAACTCGCCGCCGGTGCGGTACTGCACGAAGCCCATGAACTCCAGCTTGGTGCGGTTGAGCTCCGGGTAGGCCTTGGCATGGAACGCCAGGGTCTCGCTGGCCAGATCCTGGAGGCTGAGGCCGGCGACCCGGCTGGTGGTGCCGGTGAAGGCCCGATCGATCAGATCGGCACCGATTCCGATGGCTTCGAAGATCTGGGCGCCGTGATAGCTGGCCAGCAGGGAGATGCCGATCTTGGAGAGGATCTTGCGCAGCCCCTCCTCCAGGGCCTTGCGCACGTTGGCCTGGGCCGTGGCGGCATCGAGGCGGGGGAGCTTGCCCCGCTCGATCATCGACTGGGTGCGGGGGTGGGCCAGCCAGTGGCGGGTGGTCTCCCAGGTGAGCCACGGGCAGACCGCGCTGGCGCCGTAGCCGATCAGGCAGGCGAGGTGGTGGGTGCTCCAGCACTGGGCAGTGTCGACCACCAGGGAGCACTGCAGGCGCAGGCCGAGCCGCAGCAGGTGGTGGTGCACGGCCCCCACCCCGAGCAGGGGGGGGATGGCCGTGGTGCCGGCGCTGATGCCGCCATCGGCGCGGTCGGAGAGCACCAGGATCTGGCTGCCGCTGCGCACGGCCGCCTCCGCCTCGAAGCAGAGGCGGTGCAGGGCCTGCTCCAGGCCGTCGGGGCCGCTGGCCACCGGCAGGAGCGTGGAGAGGGTGGTGAGCCCGAGGCCGTGGCCGCCGAGATCCTCCAGTTCCGCCTCGTTGAGCACGGGGGTGGTGAGGTGGAGCACGGCAGCGCCGGAGGCATCGGGCCGCAGGGCCGAACCACGCCGGCCCAGGTGCATCTCCAGGCTCATGACCAGCTTCTCGCGCAGCGGGTCGATCGGCGGGTTGGTGACCTGGGCGAAGCGCTGCTTGAAGTAGTCGTAGAGGAGGTGGGGCTTGGAGGAGAGCACCGCCAGGGGGATGTCGTCGCCCATGCAGTAGGTGGGCTCCTTGCCCTGGCCGGCCATGTCCTCGATCACCAGATCGAGGTCCTCGGCGGTGAAGCCGAAGGCGGTCTGCTGCTGAAGCAGCTCCAGTTCACCCAGGGTGCGCTCCTGCTCCCACACACCGGGGCACAGGCTGCGGCGATGGTCGAGCAGCCAGCCGGCATAGGGAAGCCGGGCCGCCGTCTCCTCCTTCACGTCCCAGTTGCGCAGCAGCCGGTGCTGCTCCAGGTCGACGGCCAGCATCTGGCCGGGGCCGAGGCGGCCCTTCTCGATGATCCGGGACTCCTCCAGCTCGACCACGCCCGTCTCCGAGCCCATCACCACGTAGCCGTCGCTGGTGATGCAGTAGCGGGCCGGCCGCAGGCCGTTGCGGTCGAGGGTGGCTCCCACCATGCGGCCGTCGCTGAAGACCAGCAGGGCCGGGCCGTCCCAGGGCTCCTGCAGGCAGGCGCTGTATTCGTAGAACGCCTTGATCGCCGGCCGTTCGTCGAGTTCGGGCTGATCGCGGAAGGCCTCCGGCACCAGGGTCAGCAGGCTGTCGGTGATCGGCCGGCCGCTGCGCACCATCAGTTCGAGGGTGGCGTCGAGGTTGGCCGAATCGCTGAAGGCGGCGTTGACCAGGGGCCGCAGGTCCCGGGCGGCATCCCCCCAGACGGCCTCGAGATGGGATTCGGCGGCCCTGGCCCAGTTGATGTTGCCCAGCAGGGTGTTGATCTCGCCGTTGTGGCCCAGCAGGCGCATCGGCTGGGCCAGGGGCCAGCGGGGCAGGGTGTTGGTGCTGAAGCGGCGGTGGTACACCGCGAAGGCGACACTGAAGCGCTCGTCACGGAGGTCGGCGTAGAAGGCGTCGAGCACCTCCGAGCGCACCATGCCCTTGTAGACGACGGTGCGGGCGCTGATCGAGGCGAAATAGAGGTCGGTGGTGTCAGGTCCCCACACCTCCCGCACCCGGTCGACGGCGCGGCGCCGCAGGCGGAACAGCAGGGACTCGAGGGCGTCGACGTCGGCCATGACGCCGGGGACCGCATCGGGGGCGGCCAGCAGCCACTGCTCGATGGCCGGGGCGTTCTCCCGCGCCAGGGGGCCGAGCACCTCGGGAACCACCGGCACCTGCCGCCAGCCGAGGCTGAGCAGCCCGAGGCGTTCGGCCTCCTCGTCACAGATCCGGCGGGCCTGGTCGCGGCGGTCGGGATCCGCCGGCAGGAACAGCATCCCCAGACCCCGCACGATCGCTGTGGAGCCGGCGGCCGCCGGCCAGACAGCCTCCAGGTAGCTCCAGGGGATCGCGGTCAGCAGGCCGGCCCCGTCGCCGGAGTCGCCGTCGCCGCCGCAGCCGCCCCGGTGCTCCATGCAACGGAGGCCCCGCAGGGCCTGCTGGAGCACCCAGTGGCTGGCCACCCCTTCGAGGTGGGCCAGGAAACCCACCCCACAGGCATCCGACTCGCCAGGGCCAGGGGTGGAGCTGTCGCGGTGGGGCCAGACGGGGACGGAGGAGGACATAGGCCGGGTTGGGGCTGCTGAAACGGAGCTGGAACGGGCTTGGAGGGAACAAGCCTAAGGACGCCGGCAGCGGGGGCCTGCCGAGGAGCTGCCGTGTCACCCGTGCAGCAGCCGTGTCCGCAACGACAGGGCGAGCCGTCAATCCTAGGCAGCCACCCTTCCCCGGAGCGGTGGGACTAACTTTTTGCCTCAGGAGCAGGACGTCGTCGATGGCCAGGACCCTCCCGATCACCCTGGCCCTGCTGGCCCTGATCGCCGCCAGCCTCCTGGATCCGGGCCCGGCCGTACCGGCGCCCCTCCCCCCTGACCCCGGCCTTGACTGGGGCCTTGACTGGAGCTTGCTGGCCCCGGCCCCGGCCCTGATGTTCGTCGCCTATACCCGCTACCGACGGATCGCGACCCTCGCCCAAGAGGTCCCGGGCCGTCCCTCTTTCACCACTCCCGGCCCAC
>NZ_JAYGHZ010000069.1:0-6944 GCF_034931285.1 Synechococcus sp. BA-120 BA3 | reverse complement strand
GCCACGGCCAGCCCCAGCCGCCGGGGCCTCAGGGGGGTGCGATCGGCGAAGGCCAGGGGGCCGGTGCGGCGCTCCGGCAGGGCCAGGGCCTGGAGGCGCCGCAGGGCCTGGCGCTGCAGGTCGATCTGCTCACGCCACTGCACGGCCAGCTCGTAGAGCCCGTCGAGCTGCAGGCTCAGCCGCTGCACCGGCAGGGCCCGCAGCAGGCCGATGGTGGAGACGTCCTGACGGGACTCCAGCAGCCGGCGCAGCGTCGTCTGCAGCACCGCCGTGGTGCTGCGGCCATCGGCCGTGGTCAGCAGGTCCCCAAGACGGGCCATCATCTGGCTGCCGGCCCAGCTGTCGAGCAGCTGCTGGCCGAAGCTGGTGTCCCGCAGCAGGGGGGCGCGCAGCAGGATCTTGAGGTCCTGGCGGCTGCGGGGGTCGAGCAGATCCAGCCAGACCGCCAGATCCCCACCGCCGCCGCTCCGGCCGGCGGGGCTCCGGGTCCAGCCGTCGAGCTGCTCGAGGTTCACCGGCAGCTCCAGGCCATCGAAGCGGAGCTCCAGCACCTCCGCCGCAGCCACCGGCGGCACGAGGGGCGTCCCGGCGATCAGCAGACTGGCCAGCAGACCCTTGAACGGACGAAGGCGGAGTGGAACAGGCACAGGGGAGGGCCAGGGCGCGGTCCTGGTTCACCCAGTTTCCAGCAGCCCTGCGCCATCTCGCCCTGATTCGCGTCATCGCCATGCTCGGAGCGGGCGGCGTGCTTTATCTGACGCCGATGGTGTTCCACCAGGCGCAGTTCAGCGCGGCCCACGTCACCGAAGGGCTGGCCCTGGCCGCCGTGGCGGGCACCTTCGGCCGGATCCTCAGCGGTCTCCTGCTGGATCGGGGGCTGAACTGCGCGGTTCCGGTGCTGCTGACGGCCCTGATGGCGATCGCCGGCGACGCCCGGCTGATGGCGGCCGGCTCCTTCGGCGGTTACCTGCAGGGGCAGGTGCTGCTTGGGGTGGCGGTGGGCTTCTACTGGCCGGCGATCGAGCTGGCGGTGCCGCTCAGCTGCGCGGCGGTGGGGTCGGGCATGCCGGTGGGTTCGGGCCGGGCCTTCGCCCTGATGCGCAGCGCCGATGCCCTGGGCATTGCCGCCGGAGCCCTGGTGGGGGCGGTGCTCGCCTGGCGGGGATGGCTGCGCGGCATCTACGCCGTGGACATCGGCTGCATGCTGCTGCTGCTGCTGGTGCTGTCGTACCGGGGCCTGCCGGATCCCAGGCCCAGGGAACGGCTGGCCCACCCCAGTCCCTGGGGCCCCTGGCTGCCCGGCCTGGTGCCGCTGCTGGCCGTCGCCGTGCTGGCCACGGCCATGCCGGCCCTGATGCAGAGCGCCCTGCCCCTGGAGCTGGTGCGAGGCAGCCTGCTGCGGCGCGCCCTGCCGGTGAGCCTGGGTGCCTTCACCATCGGCCTGCAGCTGGCGCTGCTGCTGCTGTTGCAGTGGCCGGTGGGCCAGGCCCTCGCCCGCCGGCCGGTGACGACAGGTCTGAACCTCAGCCTGCTCAGCTTCGCCACCGGCAACCTGCTGCTGGCGGCCTCCGCCTTCAGCGAACGGGGTCTGGCGCTGCTGCTGCTCGCCCAGCTGCCCCTGGCCCTCGGGATCGCCTGTTTCCTGCCCACCGCCACGGAAGCGGTGGTGGAACGCAGCCCGATCGAGCACCAGGGCCTGGCCCTGGCGCTGCTATCCCAGTGCTTCGCCATCAGCGGCTTCGGCGCGCCGCTGCTGGCCGGCCGGCTGCTGGACGGCCAGGGCCATGGGGCCGGACTCTGGCTGCTGATGGCCGTGGCCTGCCTGGGGGGGCTGCTGCTGGTGCGGGGCCTAGGCCCCCGCCGGGCGCTCCCCTGAGGCGGCGGCCTGCCGCTCCACCCAGGCCTCATGGGGCAGGGGCTCGGTGCCGTACTCCCAGTCGTCGTAATCGGGGTCGTTGCGGATGCGGCGGTGGATCTCCTTCTGGACCTCGAAATTGTGGGGATGCTCGGCGGCCGGGCCGGCGGTGGCGTCGGCCTCCTCCGAAGGGGGGGACGGGATCCCGGGATGGTCCGCTGCTGCCATGGCCCTTCGCTCCTGCTGGGGCCATCCTCGCCGATCATCCACCCCGCAGACCATCGAGGCGGTCGACGTAACCGGTGAGCTCGCCATAGCCGCGGCCCCGCAGCGGCCGATCGCCCCGGTGGCCCTCGTAACGCAGCGCCCCCTCCCAGTAGGTGGCCGAGGCCGTGGTCAGCTCCTGGTCGGCCATCTGCGGCGTGATCGCCAGCTCCAGATCCAGCCGCGGAATCGTGAGGGTCCAGGCGGCGGGGTAGGTGGCACCGCTGTGGGGGCTCCGCCAGCTGCGCTTCACCGTGAGCGTGTAGTCGTCGGCGCCGAGCTCCACCGCCTCGTCGCCGGCGATCCAGCGGCCGCCGCTGAAGGGCTCCTTGCCGCCGTCCTCCCGGCGCAGGCCGTAGAGCATCAGGGCGGAGCCGTCCTCGAACTGGGCGGAGAACCAGTCCCAGCCGACGGTGCCGGGGCTGAGGACGCTGGTGGAGAACTCATGGTCCTTCCAGCTGACCCCACGGACCGCGTAGGTGTGGCCCGCCACGGTGACCGTGCCCTCGGTGGGCTGCTGCACCAGGGAGTAGTAGTGCGAGGCGTTGCCGGGCTCGGGCCCCTTGCGGCTGAGGCCGTCCTGGCCCTGGAGCACCGGGGGCCGGCTCTGGCGGAGGCTCAGGTCGATGGCCATGGCGTCGGTGCCGGCCTGCAGCCGCACCCGGTCGGGGCCCTCGGCGCTGATGCGCCAGTCGTTGAGCCAGACCGCATAGGGATCGGCCTCAGCGCCGGCCAGGCCCAGGGCGCCGCGGGCGAAGCGCTCCTCCTGCAGGAAGGAGCCGTTGGTGATGTCGCTGACGGTGAAATGGGCGGAGAAGACCTGGGGGGTGCGCCAGCGGGAGCCGGCGCTTGCCCCAGCGGGATCGGGAGAGGCTGAGTCGTCGGCGACGGCGGGGGCCAGGGCCTGGCGGAAGATCGTCAGCTGGTAGCCGAAGGGGCGTCCGTCGTCGCCCTCCAGGTTGCCCGTGTAGTACCACCACTCGGTCCGGTACGCGGGATGGGGGCCGAAGTCGGCGGGGAACTGCCAGTCCCGCGGAGTGAAGGCCCGGTCGAATCCCTCGGGCTCCGGCGCCTCCCCCCAGCGGATGCCGCTGCTGGCCCCGGCCGGGGTCGCTCCGGCCAGGCCCAGCAGCAGCACGGCCACCAGGGCCAGCAGGGTGCGCAGGGGATGGGGGTGGTTCATTCCTGCCGCAGGGCCTCGCTGATGTTCATGCGGCCGAGGCGCAGGGCCGGGTAGAGACCCGCCAGCAGCGCCGCCCCCACCGCGACCAGCAGGGACTGGACGAAGAAGCGGGGCTCCAGGGCGATCTGCAGGGTCCAGCCGAAGGAGCGCACGTTGATCACATGCACCAGGACCCAGGCGAGCACGTAGCCGAGGGGCATCGAGCAGATGCCGGCCAGCAGGCCCATCAGGCCGGTCTCCAGCAGGGTGAGGCGCCCCAGCTGGAGGGGCGTCATGCCGCCGGCCCGCAGCACGGCAAACTCCCGGCCCCGCTCCAGCTGCAGGCTCATCAGGGTGCTGAAGATGCCGATGAAGGCCACCAGCACCGTGAGCAACTGCAGGGCGCCGGTGATGGCGAAGGTGCGATCGAAGATCTCCAGCGATCCCTGCCGCAGGGCGCCGTTGGTCTGCACCAGCAGGCTCTGGCGGCTGCGGAAGCCCTCCCGCAGGTCGGCCGCCACCGCCTCGGGCTCCACGCCCGGGGCGAGGAACAGACCCAGGGAGGCGACGTTGTCGTCGTGCCAGAGCTCCGCCACCTGGGCGCGGTCCATCAGCACGCTGCCGCGGTCGGAGGAATAGTCGTAGAAGACGGCGACCACCGGGAAGCTGCGCTCGCCGTCAGGGGTTTCGAGCCTGACCTGCTCGGGGATGGCGCCCTGGCCATCGCGCAGATAGACGGCCTCGGAGAGGATCACCCCCTCTTTGGCCGCCAGGGCGGCGAAGGGATCGTCGACGCCCGGGCGGACCCAGGCGTAGGGGCGCCGGCCGGCGGAGACGTCGCCACCGGCGGCGATCAGGGTGATGTCCCGGTCCTGGTCGAGCAGGTGCACATCGAAGCTGTTGAAGGTGACCACGGCCCGGAGGTCGGGGCGCGCCGCGACGGCCTGGACGATGGCGGGATCCACCTTGCCCAGCACCCGGTTGGCGGTGGTGCTGGGCGGGGAGACGAACAGGTCGGCCTGCAGGGTCTGGTCGAGCCAGGTGACCACCGTGCCCCGGAAGGAGCCGATCATGATCGAGAGCCCCACGATCACCGACACCGCCACCATCAGGGCCGCCACGGCCACCGCGGTGCGGCTGAGGGAGCGCAGGATGTCGCGGGGGGCGAGGCGGGCCACCACACCGAAACCGCCACCGGCCCTGCCCAGGGCCGCCATGACGGCGGCCAGCACCGGCGGCATCAGCAGGGCGGCCCCCATCAGCAGGGCGAACAGGCCGGCGAAGGCAGGCACCAGGCCCCGGCTGTCCCAGCGGAGCAGCAGCACCCCCAGGCCGCCACTGAGAACGGCCGCCGGCAGGAACCAGGGCAGCAGCCGCTGCCAGCCGGCCTCGAGGCTGGAGCGCTGCAGGGTCATCTGGGGCGGGGTGGCCATCGCCTCCCAGGCGGGCAGGGCCGAGGCCACCAGGGCCGACGCCACCCCCACGAGCATCCCCTTGGCCAGGGTGAACCCCGAGAGGCTGATCTGCCGCACCGAGACCACGAAGTAGAAATCGTTGATCGTCTGGGTGATCAGCCCGACGACGGTGCGCCCCAGCAGCACCCCCAGCACCAGGCCCAGCAGGGACCCCACCAGGCTGAACAGGGCCGCCTCGCCCAGGATCAGGCTGAACAGCTGGCCCCGGGTCACCCCCAGGCAGCGCAGCACCCCGAACAGGCTGCGGCGCTGCACCACGCTGAAGGTGACCGTGTTGTAGATGAGAAAAATGCCCACCACCATGGCCAGCAGGCTCATGGCGGTGAGGTTGAGCTCGAAGGCAGCCGTCATCTGCTGCACAGCGTTGCCCCGTGCCGCCGCCGCCTCCAGCTTCAGCCCCGAAGGCAGCCAGGTGCGGATGGCGTGCTCCTGGGCGGGGCCCTCGAGGATCAGATCGATGTGGCCCAGCGCCGGGGCCGCCGCGGCGCCGGCGGGGGCGAGCAGGTCCTGGGCGGTGGCGATGTCGACCAGCAGCAGGGTCTCCAGCCCCCGGCGCTCCAGGGCCGAACCACTGCTGACGCTGCCCACCAGCCGCAGGGCCGACGTCCTCCCGCCCAGATCGAGATGGAGGGTGCCGGAGGCGTCGGCGGCGCCGGGGTGGAGGCCGAAGCGCGCCGCGGTCTCGGCGGCGATCACCGCCGTGCCGGGCTCGGTGAGGAAGGGCACGAAGCCCCTGCCCCCTGGTCGGCCACCGCCACCTTGGCCGCCGCCCCCCTGACCATCGCCCTCGCCGCCCAGCAGACCGCGGAAGGGCGCCTCGCTGAACAGATCCACCCCCACCAGCCGCAGCAGTTCCCCGTCCAGCTCCTCGGCCCGGCCGTAGGCCTCGATCACCGGCGCGGCGGGGATCTCCGGGAAGCGGCGGCGCAGCGCCACGAAGGTGGCGTCGGGGACACCACCGGGGCCGATCGCCACGACGCGATGGCTGGTGCGGCCGGTGATGGCGTCGGTGGAGAGGGAGAAGGCCCGCTGGGCCGAGCCGCTGGCCAGATCGATCGACACCAGCATCGCCACCCCCAGGGCGATGCCCAGGATGCAGAGCAGGTACTGGAGCGGGCGCCGACGCCAGCGCCGGGCCGCCAGGCGCCACAGGGGCCCGCTGCGGACCACGGGCGGTGCATCCCCCTGGCTCATGCCGCCACCGCAGCCGCGGGGGCGGACGATTCGAACAGGTGGCCCTCCTGCACCCGCAGCACCCGATCGGCCCGGTCGGCGATGGCCCCGTTGTGGGTGGCCATGATCAGGGTGCGGCCGTGCTGGCGGGTGAGGTCGACCAGCAGCTCGAGCACCTGCTCGCCGGTGTGTTCGTCGAGGTTGCCGGTGGGCTCGTCGGCCAGGATCAGGAGGGGCTCGAGCAGCAGGGCGCGGGCGATGGCCACCCGCTGCTGCTGGCCGCCGGAGAGGCGGTCGAGCGAGCGGTTGGCGAGATCGCCCAACTCGAAGCGGGCAAGCGCCTCTTCGACCATCGCCTTGTCCTCAGCCGTCATCCGCCCGCCGCTATGCGGGAAGCGGCCGAAGCCGACCATTTCGTGCACGCTGACGCGTGGCGGCGGGCCGGACTCCTGCCGGAGGATCGCGAGCTTCTTGGCCAGCACCTTGCCGGGTGTCGAGCCGACCGGCAGCCCGTCGATGGTGACGGATCCCTGCTGCAGCGGCAACAGCCGGGCGGCAAGCGAGAGAAGCGTCGATTTGCCAGCCCCGTTCGGGCCGACCAGGGCGGTGAGGCCACCCCTCGGCAGAACGAGGTCGATGCCTTCGAGCACGCGCTGGCCCTCGCGATCAAGGCTGACGGATTGAAATTCGATCATCGGGTTCGCCTCGCAAACAGAAGCAGGATGAAGACAAGGCCGCCGAGGAAATCGACGACGACAGAGAGCGTGCCGGCCTGGCCAAGCCCGTGCTGCAACAGCGTCTGTCCGCCGACCAGCACGCTGACGCCGAGAGCCATGGCCACGACGAAGACGGAGCCATGCCGGCGCGAGGATGTGAGCCGTTCGGCAAGCGCTGCGATCAACAGGCCGAAAAAGGTGACGGGGCCGACAAGTGCTGTGGAAACGGCGACCAGAGCCGAGACGGTGATGAGCTGCACCAGCACCACCCGGTTCCAGTCGAGACCGCGGCCGATCGC
>NZ_JAYGHZ010000068.1:0-7137 GCF_034931285.1 Synechococcus sp. BA-120 BA3 | reverse complement strand
CCCCGCGTCCCTGAGGCGCCCACAGGCCGGCGAGCGGTTGACGTCGGCCCGGCACTGGTCACACTGGGGGGAACCATCCAGAGCCTCCATGGCCTTGCGACGGCCTCACCGATGGGGATGAAACCTTGGGCATGACCTGGTCGGAACTGCGCCGGCGGGTGGCGCGGCTCGGAGCCGCCCTGGATGTGGTGGTCCGCAGCGATCCGGAGGTCTGCGGCCTGAGCGGTTCCCATTTCCACCTGACGCTCCACCACGGCGGCCAGGGCGACTGCACGGTCAATGACCTGTCCCTGATCGATTGTCCCAACGAGCTGGTGCTGATGGAATTCGAGCGGTGGATGCGGGGTGCCGGCTATCCGCTGGAGCCCTGACGTCCCGGCCATGCCCCACACCCCCTACCCGCTCCATCTGCCGACGCCGAGGGGACCGACACCGGGGAAGGGTCTGGAGCTGCGCCGTCGCCGGCGCCGACCCTCCTCCCGCTGGCGGCAGGTGCTGGCGGGCCTGCTGCTGATCCTGGCGGGAAGTCTCATCCTGGCCGGGCTGATGCAGTTGCCGGAGCGGCTGGATGCCCTGCTGCTGGTCAGCAATGCCATCGCCAACCTGATCAGTGGGCTGAGCCGGCTCAGCATGGGCATCCTGCAGCTGGGCAGCGTCATCGTGGTGGCCCTGCTGGCCCTGATGGCCCTGCTGCTGCTGGTGGGCGGCGGTGTCCGTCTGGTGCGGGGGCTCACCGCCCGGCCACGCCGTCCCTCCTGAGGAGAAGGCACCACGGCCGGAAGGGGCCGCACCAGGGTCTCAGTGGTGCAGCTGCTGGAACCAGAACCCGGCCAGCTGCCAGGACGACAACAGGAAGATCGCCAGGATCAGCCAGTTGACCCAGGCGGGCCGTTCGCGGTTCTCGAACATGGCGGCAGGGGAGTCGCGTCCTTCGCTCTGATCCTGCCAGCGCGCCCGGCCGATCCGGTGCCGCGTGACGCTCGGTGGCACCGAACGGATGACAACGTTCCGCCGCCATGCCGAGCGACCCCTACTCCGGCCCCGCCTCCGGCGCCCTGCTCTCCTGCCTGGGCTTTCCCGGCTGGGGGGGATTGCACCTGGTCGTCCCGAGCCGGGGGCAGCCCCCCGCGCTGGCCACGCGCCTGGAGCTCTGCCAGCAGGGCGAGGGGACGACAGGGGGCCAGCTGCTGCCGGCCCTGCTGCGTCGCCACCGCGATCTGGAGCCCCTTGATCCGGCCCGCTGGCCCTGGGCCGGAGAGAGCGCCATGGCCTGGCCCCGGTCCTGGGGGCATCGTTACCTGCTCATCTGCCGCTGGGGATCGGCCACGCCGCTGCGGATCGCCGCCTGGCAGCGGCAGGGGGAGGAGGGGGGCTGGGTCAGGCTGTGTGGACCCGTCCCCCTGTCCTGCTTCAGCGAACGCTTTCTCACCCCAGGGGTGGTCAGGAAATGACCAGGGCCACACCCAGTCCGACCACCATCAGGGCGATGGCCCCCACGGCCCAGTAGGCATGGCTCTGGGCATCGGCCCTGGTCTCGCCGATCACCATCGTGCCTTCGTCGGCGTAGAGGTTGTCGTGGTTCTCGAGATCGTGGGTGTGCATGGGGCCTCCAGCAAGCTCGTCGGACCCCTCCAACGTAGGAACATCCTCCGGCCCGGTCCGCCGCCGCGACGAACCGACACCCCCCGCCACGGTCGCCCCGATGGCCCTCGCCATGGCAGGTTGGCCGGCGGCGCCCAATAATGCGCCTGTCTGCAGAGTGCCGTGCCGCCCTGGCTGTTGATCCTGATCGCCGTTCTGGTGATCACGCTGGTCGTCAATCCCACGGAGCGGGATTTCGTCTGGTACCGCAGCCTGCGACGACCGGAGTGGATCAGCCGGCAGCCCTGGGTTCCCCTGGTCTGGCCACTGATCAGCGTCGGCTTCTACGGCTCGGCACTCGCTTTCTGGCAGACGGCCGCCTCCTGGGGCTGGGTGGCCGCCTATGCGGTCCTGCTGGTACTGCTGCGCAGCCCGCGCTGGCTCAGCTGCCGCCTGCACAACCTCAGCGCCGGCCTTCCCGTCTGGCTGCTGAGCTGGACCCTGACGCTTGTTCTGGCCCTGATCGTGGCGCCCGCCTCCCCTGTGGCTTCCCTGTTGCTGCTGCCCATCCTGGTGTGGGCCCCGGTGGAGGCTGCCATCGACCTGCGGATGGTTGGATTGAACCGCAAGGAGCACCGGAGCGGCCGTGGACCCGATGATCGCCGCCCTGCTCGATCCCGGCGCCTATGACCATCCGGTCGCGCGGGTCGAGTGCCTGGAGACCCACATCTCCTGGATCCTGCTGACCGGCAGCATCGCCTACAAGATCAAGAAGCCGGTGAACCTGGGCTTCGTCGATTTCTCGACCCCGGAGCGGCGCCGCTGGTTCTGTCAGGAGGAGCTGCGGCTCAACCGCCGGCTGGCACCGGACCTCTACCTGGGGCTCTCTCCGATCCACGGCCCGCCCGAGCGGGCCAGCCTGCACGGCAGCGGACCGACCCTGGAGCTGGCCGTCCGCATGCGCCAGTTCCCCCAGAGCGCCCTCCTGGGCGCCGTTCTGGAGCACCACGGGCTCACCGCCGACCAGCTCGAACGGCTGGCGGATGACCTGGCGGCCTTCCACAGCGCCGCCGAGGTGGCCGGCCGCGACGACCCCTTCGGTTCACCGGAGCTGGTGAAGACGCCGGCCGTGGCCAATCTGGAGGTGCTGGAGGCCAGCGGAATGGCTGCCGCCCCGGAGCTGGCCGCCCTGCGGCAGTGGACGGAGGAGAGCTTCACGGCGCTCCGGGCCACCTTCGAGCTGCGCCGCAGCCAGGGACGCATCCGCGAGTGCCACGGCGATCTGCACCTCGGCAACCTGCTGCTCGAGGGGGGGCGCATCCGGGTCTTCGACTGCCTGGAGTTCAGCCCCGAGCTGCGCTGGATTGACGTGATCAGCGACCTGGCCTTTCTGGTGATGGATCTCGAGCACCGCAACCGGCCCGACCTGGGGGCGGTGCTGCTCAACCGCTGGCTGGGACGCTGCGGCGACTACGGCGGCCTGCTCACCTGGCGCTGGTACCGGGTCTACCGCTCCCTGGTGCGCGCCAAGGTCTGCGCGCTGCGCCTGCGCCAGCCCGACCTCGACGCCGGCACGGTGCAGCAGCTGCAGGGGGATCTCGAGCGCTACCTTCGGGGCGCCCATTGCGCCACCGCGGTCCCGGCCCCGGCCCTGGTGATCACCCATGGGGTCTCCGGCAGCGGCAAGAGCCACCGAGCCCGCCAGCTCTGCCGGCGCCAGGGGTGGATCCAGCTCAGCTCCGACGTGGAGCGCAAGCGCCGCTTCGGCGCCTGGGGCCAGGGGGACACCCCTCCCCTGCAGGGGGACCCCTACCGGAGCGCGGTGAGCGCCGACCTGTACGGGCGGCAACTGCCGGAGCAGGCGGCCCGGATCCTGGCCGCCGGGTACACGGTGGTGGTGGATGCCACCTTCCTGGATCGTGATCAGCGGCGGCGGATGCAGGATCTGGCCCGACGCTGCGGCGTGCCCTTCCTGATCCTGGCGTGCTGCAGCACGCCGGAGCAGGCCCGCCGGCGCATCGGGGAGCGCCGGCGGCGGGGCGGAGATCCCTCCGACGCCGACGCTCGCGTGCTGGAGGCTCAGCTCAGTGCTTTGCAGCCCCTCGACGAAGGGGAGCGTCAGCACGTGCTGACCGTGGGTGCGGAGCTGACGGCCGGCGATCTGATCGCCCGGGTGGAGGAGCGGCTGGGGGCCTAGAACCACTCGGCCAGGGCGGCCTCGCGGGAGTTGACGTTGGCTTCGGGGGTGGAGCGACGGAACTCCATGGTGATGCTGCGCTTCTGCTCGCCATCGGCCGCCAGGGCCTCGATCGGGTAGAGCTGCTGGCCGTCGCGGAAGGGCACCTGCACCCGGAAGGTGCCGTCGGCCGAGAGGGGCACCTCCTCACCGCCGATGCTGAGGCGGGCGGCCGGATCGGTGGCGCCGTAGACGATCAGCTCGGCATCGGCCACCAGCCAGAAGGAACGCTGACGCGGGGCCACCCCGCCGATGCCGGAGGCGCTGCGGCCCGAGGCCCAGGGGCCCACGCCGGAGGCGGAGAAGGCACCGCCGCCTTCGAGGCCGGCGGCGGAATCGATCTCGTGGAAGGCCTCGGAGCCGTGGCCGAGGCGGCGCCACTGGCTGGTGGCGCTTTGGTAGAGCCGCTCGTGCAGGCCGGAATCCACCGCTTCGGAGGGGGTGGGCAGGCTGGCGGTGGCGGCGGGGAAGGCGTCGAGGGAGAAGGGGACGAACTGATCGAGGATCTGCTCGGAGGGATGCAGGGACGGCACCCGGGCGACCGAGGAGAAGGCCAGGGAGATCCAGCCGCCGCCACCGCCCTTGCGGTAGCCGAGCTCGACGCGGTAGTCGCGGTCGGAGAGGGGCACGGGCAGGTACCACTCGGTGGCATGGCTGTCGACCACCACCTCCTGGAGGGTGTGGGGGTGGGCGGAGCCGCCGGCCAGGCCGGTGACGTCGGCGACGCGCAGGCAGAGCTGGGAGGCGCCGGCATGGAGGGCGTCACTGCGGTCGTCTTCGGAGATGTCCCAGAAGACGTAGGCCCACTGGGGATCGCGGGGCAGGAAGACGACGCGGGTTTCGGCGGCCGGCCGCGGCGCCGGGGCCATCTCCGCCTCGATCCTCTCGAGGCTGCGGCCCTCGTCCTCCTCCACCTGGCGGGTGCTGATGGCTTCCACCAGCTCCTCCTTGGACTTGCGGCTGTAGAGCGACACGCCGAGGTCGCTGGCGATCTGCCGCAGTTGGCGCAGCGTCATCATCGCCAGGGAGGTCAGCGTCTTCTGGCTCACAACATCAGAATTCGTTTGGGATCAGTCTGGAGGACCTTTCGGGCTTTGGGCGGAAGCGGTCGGCCGGGGTCAGCATCCACTGACGGCCAGGGGCGCGCCGGTCCCCCTCGCGCCAGACGGGAACACGAAAAAACCCTGCAGCAATGACGCTGCAGGGCCTGGGTGAATCAGAGGCCGGCGGCAGACCGGCCGGAGAGGGCCGTGATCAGCGGCCGATGCTGCGGTAGGGCACCTTGGAGAGGTAGTCCATGCCGGTGTTGCCGGCGGCGGCACTGCCGACACCACGCAGGGCGGGCAGCGTGCGGACCCAGGGCAGGTAGTCCTGCGGGAAGCCGCCGCGGCGCTGCTGGGCGCGCTCGGGGAAGCTGCGGGACTTGCCGGTGTAGACGATCTGGGGGAAGCCCAGGATGCCCCGGTAGTAGGACTCGTAGCGGGGGGAGGTGATGTTGAAGGGGGTCTCGCCCACTTCGCGCGAGCCCACCACCCGGTTGCGGTGGTAGGGGACGGTGTCGTACCCGAAGGCGTCCAGGTACTCCTGGGAGTCGAGGATGGCGTCCACCGCGCCCTTGACCCCTTTGGTCATGATCACGGCGGACCAGGCGATCTCTTCGGCCTTGCCGTGGACCGGGCGGCCCAGGAGCTTCTCGACCAGGTGGCGGGCCACCCGGTAGTTGCTGTTGAGGTTGTAGAAGCTGCGGTTGAAGGTGTCCGACAGGCAAAGCGCGCGGATGAACTCCCGCACGTTGATCTGGCCGTCCCGCAGCTGGGACTCAAGGGTGCGGTCGCGGTCGACCTTGAAGGCATGGAAGAAGATCTGGCGGTAGGCCGCTTCGATCACGAAATTCTGATCTTCCCGGTCCATGGCCTTGTCCATGGACACGGCCTTGGGGTCCTCGTCGGAACCCACCCGGAACGGCGCGACGCGCGAGTTCTGGGAGGTGGGGGCGTACTTGAGGAGTGGAAGAGCCACGCGTGGTCCGGCATCCGTCGTTGGGGATCGTAGAAGTAGGGCCCCGGCGGCCCCGGGCCCGGGAGGGCAGGGCTCACAGTCCGTAACGTTGGCGACACAACACCAACGCGGGCCCCGTCACCAGCCCAGGGCCGACAGGCAGGTGGTTTCGGGGCTCGCCTGGGTGCCGGTTTCGTCGCTGCCGGCGCCGGTTGCGGCCTCCGTCCCGTCGGTGATGCGGGTCTCGACGCAGAAGGAGGCGGTGTTGGAGAGCCCCTCGACGGTGCTGGTGCGCAGGCGCACGTCAGGCCCGGCAAAGCTGAAGCGCTCCAGGCTGTTCATCGTCTCGTAGCTGGTGGTGAGCAGCAGGCCGTCCCGGTCGTCCATGGCGAAGTGGCCGGCCACCGGCGCCGTTTCGGCGTAGCCGCGGTCGCGCAGCAGCAGGCCGCTGCGGCCCCGTTCATCGGTGGGGATCAGGCCGAAGACACTCTCGCCCTCGTGGGCTTCGCCGGCCTTGTCCCAGGCCATCGAGCCGCTCCAGCGCACCCGGCAGCCCCCGACCAGGCCGGCGGGATCCTGGCCGTGCAGCACGGCGATCGCCGCCAGGCGCGGATCGGCGACCTCCAGCTCCACCACTTCAATGAAGGAGCCGCCTGCCTCGGCGCGGCGGTGGAGCAGGTGGTGGCTGCTGCGCTGGGAGCGCCAGCGACCGCAGCTGAGCCGGAAGAAGCTGATGGCGTCGGCGATGGATCCGCTCACGGGGCTCAGGCGATGGGGCGCGATCAGGCGATGATCGCAACTCTCCCACCCACCCGCGGCCCCTTGTCCGCCGCCCCCGTTGCCGCCGCCCTGGCGGCCGCCTTCTGCTGGGCCTTCTCCAGCCTGCTGTGGCGCCGGCTGCCCACCTCCCTCTCGGCCGCTCGGCTGAACCTGCTCAAGAACCTGCTGGCGGTGGCCCTGCTGCTGCCGCTGGCGCTGTTGCTGCCGTGGCGGATGGCGCCGCGCTCGCTGCTGCTGCTGGCTCTGAGCGGGGTGCTGGGGATCGCCCTGGGGGACACGCTGTTCTTCGCCGCCCTGCGGAGGCTGGGCACCCGGCGCACCCTCACCATCGATGCCGGCGGCCCGGCGGTCACGAGTCTGGCGGGGGTGGCGCTGCTGGGGGAGGTGCCCCGGCCGGCCCAGTGGCTGGGGATCGGGCTGATCACCCTGGCGGTGCTGCTGGTGGTGCACCAGCGCGCCCCCCGACAGGGCGGGACTGAGGGCGCCCTTGCCCTGCCCGCGGCCACCAACGCGGCCGCTGACGGGTTCGGGGTGCTCCTGGC
>NZ_JAYGHZ010000067.1:0-7251 GCF_034931285.1 Synechococcus sp. BA-120 BA3 | reverse complement strand
GAACCGGTGCGGCCCGACTGGCCGGGCAGCGAGGCGGTGCCCCTGCTGACCAGCGAGACCGTCTGGGGCTGGCTGGCCCAGTGCCCGCTGGAGCGGCCGCGGCTGGCGGTGCTCGGGGGCGGGCCGATCGCCTGCGAACTGGCCCAGGCCCTGGCCCAGCTGGGCCTGCCGATCACCCAGATCCAGCGCAGCGACCGCCTGCTGCGCAAGGAGGACCCGGATGTGGCGGCCGAGGTGCGGCGGGCCCTGGAGGAGGACGGCGTGACCTTGCACATGGGCACCGAGGTGCTCGGCTTCGAGCCGGATCCCGCCCCCGGCGGGGCGGTGACGGTGCTCGTGCGGCAGGGGGAGCGGCGGGAGCGGATCGCCTGCGACGCCGTGCTCTGCGCCCTCGGCCGCCGTGCCCGGCTGCAGGGCTATGGCCTTGAGGAGCTGGGCATTCCCACCGGCGCCACGATCACCACCAACGCCTTCCTGCAGACGCTCTACCCCAACATCTACGCCGCCGGCGATGTGGCCGGGCCGTTCCAGTTCACCCACACCGCCGCCCACCAGGCCTGGTATGCGGCGGTCAACGCCCTGTTCGGCCAGCTGCGTTCCTTCCCGGTGGACAACCGCGTCATCCCGCGCACCACGTTCACCGATCCAGAGGTGGCCACGGTGGGGCTCACCGAAGCCGAGGCGGCGGCCCGGGGGCTGGCGGTGGAGGTGACGCGCTTCCCCCTGCACGAGCTCGACCGTGCCATCGTCGAGAGCGCCGAGCGGGGGTTCGTGAAAGTGGTCACCCCACCGGGCAGCGACCGGATCCTGGGCGCCACGGTCGTGGCCGAGCACGCCGGCGAACTGCTGGCCGAGTTCGTGCTGGCCATGAAATGGGGCCTGGGACTGGGCAGGATCTTCGGGACGATCCACGCCTACCCCACCCTGGCCGAGGCCAACAAGTACACCGCCGGCGTCTGGAAGAAGCAGCGGGTGCCCCAGCACCTGCTGCCCTGGCTGCGCCGCTACCACGCCTGGCGGCGGGGCGGCTGAGTCCCCCGCCTGAAACGACCCAGCACCCCCCTCCCACCGCGACCCTCACCGATGACCAGCGCCACCGATCTGCACCGCAACGTGCAGGAGTACTACGGCTCCACCCTGAGCAGCAGCGCCGACCTGCGCACCAGCGCCTGCTGTGATGCCAGCAGCGTGCCGCCGGCGCTGCGGCCCCTGCTGGCCCGCATCCACCCCGAGGTGCTGAGCCGCTACTACGGCTGCGGCCTGGTGGCGCCGCCGCTGCTGGAGGGCCTGCGGGTGCTCGACCTGGGCTGCGGCAGCGGCCGCGACGTGTACCTGCTCTCCCAGCTGGTGGGGGCCGGCGGCGCGGTGGTGGGCGTCGACATGACGCCGGAGCAGCTGGCGGTGGCCCGGCGCCATGCCGACCACCACGCCGAGGTGTTCGGCTACGCCAATGTGCAGTTTCTGGAGGGCCGCATCGAGCAGCTGGAGGCCCTGCCCCTGGAGCCCGGCAGCTTCGATCTGGTGATCTCCAACTGTGTGGTCAACCTCTCGGCCGACAAGCTGGCGGTGCTCAGCGGGGTGCGGCGGCTGCTAAAGCCCGGCGGGGAGTTCTTCTTCGCCGACGTCTACGCCGACCGGCGCGTGCCCGAGGCCCTGCGCCACGACCCGGTGCTGCACGGCGAATGCCTCAGCGGCGCCCTCTACTGGAACGACTTCCTGCGGCTGGCGCGCCAGGCCGGTTTCGCAGATCCGCGCCTGGTGGACGACCGCCGCCTGGAGATCACCGACCCGGAGTTGGCCGCACGCACCGGCGCGATCCGCTTCTTCTCCGCCACCTACCGGCTGTTCAACATCGAGGCGCTGGAGGACGCCTGCGAAGACCACGGCCAGGCGGTGATCTACCGCGGCAGCATCGCCGGCCACCCCGACGCCCTGCCCTTCGACAAGCACCACCAGATCGAGACCGGCCGGGTGTTTCCGGTCTGCGGCAACACCTTCCGCATGCTGGCCGAGAGCCGCCTGGCGCCCCACTTCACGTTCATCGGCGATTTCAGCCGCCACTACGGGCTGTTCGAGGGCTGCGGCAGCGCCCTGCCCTTCGACGGGGGGGTCGCCCCTAGCGCCGACGGGCCTGCGACCGCGCCGGCCCCCGCCAGCGGCGGCTCCTGCTGCTGAGGCGACGCCCCAGGGCACGCAGTGGCCGTGGCAGCCGCGGGATCGGATCGCCGTCCTGGAGCAGGTGCAGCCAGCTGCTGGCCTCCAGGCCCACGAAGGCGGCCAACAGCAGGGGCCGCTGGGAGCCCCAGAGCTCCCGGCCCCGCCGCAGCAGCTCACCGGGCGGCGGGGCGCCCAGGGGGCCAAGGGCGGCGCAGGCGAGCAGCACCAGCACCGCCAGCCAGAGGAGTCGCAGGCTGGTGCCCAGCAGGGGGCTGTGGGAGAGCAGGGAGCGGTGGCTGAGCAGGCGCCGGTAGGGCCACCAGAGCAGCCGCAGGGGACCCCAGCGGCGGGTGGCGTTGGAGCGGGTGTCGAGGTCGGGGGAAAGCCAGAGGCCGCCCAGCAGGAAGGCGCCGCCGGCGACGGCCACCCCCGCCGGCCCCAGGGCCGGCCCCCAGAGCAGCCCGAAGGGCAGGGCCAGCCAGCGGGTGGCACGATCGTGGCGGCGGCCGCTGGCCATGGCCGGGCTCCGGACGCTGCCGGCAAGGTACCGGCCGCCGGCGCCCGATGCCTGGTCCGCGTCGCCCCCTCCGCCAGAATGGACTGCAACGCCCGATTAGCTCAGCGGTAGAGCGCCTGCCTTACAAGCAGGATGTCGCTGGTTCGAAACCGGCATCGGGCATCCCTACAGATCCCAGCAAAGGCGGGGATCCATGTCACTCCGGCCACCCGGAAGGTTGACGATCAGGACTACTGTCGATTCACTTGAACCTGAGCTACGAGCCGTGGCTACCGATGCCTCCCCCATCTGGAAGAGCAAGGTTGCCGGGCAGAGCAGCGAGCCCTCTGCTGAGCCTCCCCGGCCAGCCGCTCTCCCGCCCCTGACGACGCGGTATGGAGTGCGGCCGGAACTCATCGATGACGCTCTGGCGTTTATGGACGAGTACGACGACGTCTTCCGTTCGCTGGCTCAGTGAGGATTGCGCCTGGGACCCTGATCCTCCCAGGCCCTTTTGAGATTGCACGGGTCCATGCGGCGACGATCAACAGTCATGGTGGTCTCCAGGTAACGCCGGATCTACGCAAGATCGAAACCGCTCTGGCGGAAGTCCTGGCATTCCACACCTTCAGGCCTGAGGCGGACATCGCTCTTCTGGCTGCTGTTGTGGCCTACGCCTTCGCCAAGGGCCACCCCTTACCCGATGGCAACAAGCGGGTGGCGTTTTTCTCTGTGAAGATGGTGCTGCGGGCGAATGGGTTTGAGTGGAAGCCCCGCCATGAAGAGGCGGAGCAGCGCCTGTGGCGGCTCGCAGAAACCTCCCCTCCACAGCGTGATCAGGTGCTTGAAGAACTCTCGATCTGGATACGGCAAAGCTGCACGCCGCTGTCCAGCTGATCTCGCCATTTTTGCGCTGGCAGAGGCAAGGGCAGCATCTCCCCTCCGACCCTGCCGCTGGCGCGGCTGGTGGCCTGAGGGGGCATAAACAGACGGCGCACGTTGGCCATTTCTGCCGGGGCGCCGTCCCACGGACCCGCTTAAAGTTGGTCATCTCGATGACCAACACCATGCGACAGGTCACGGTGGCGGAGGCCAAAGCCCAGCTGTCCAGCCTGCTCGACGCGGTGGAGCAAGGCCAGCCGGTGGTGATCACCCGCCGCGGCAAAGCCATCGCTGAGCTGGTTCCCCGGCAGGCCGTGCGCGATCTCCTGCCCCAGCTCCAGGCACTACGGGACTCCCTGCCCCATCAGGCCACCAGCGGCGTGGAGACGATGCGCGCCCTGCGGGATGACGTCGGCTCCTGATGCTGTACCTGGACACCTGCGTGCTGCTGGCGGCCCTCACACCAGAGGCCCACTCCGGCGCCGCCGCGGCCTTTCTCGAACAGGCCCCTGCGCCACTGGCGATCAGCCCCTGGAGTGCCACTGAGCTCCATTCCGCTCTCGGAATGAAGGTGCACACCGGGGCCCTGAGTCCCTTGCAGGCCGAGGCGGTGCTCGAAGGCTTCGAACGCAGCCTGGCCCCAGGTTTGCTGATGCTGGAGGTGGAACCCCAGGACTTCCGCAATGCCAGCGCCTGTCTGCGCGGCTGGACCACGGCCCTGCGGGCCGCCGATGCGCTGCACCTGGCCATCGCCGCCGGACGGGGCGCCACCCTCTGCAGCCTGGATGCGCCGTTCGTGAGGGCCGCCCGGCAGCTGGGGCTCGAGGCCCAGCTGGTCGGGGCTGACTGACGCGCGTCTGGCGGCAAGCCCCGCCGCAAAGACCCTGGAGCCCCAGACGCACCCAGGCCAGGCGATCATGAACACCGCTTGTTCCTCCAGCCGTGGACCTCACGGAGCTCATCCCGGGGATCCCCGCCCTGCTGGAGGAGCTGGAGGGGATCCTCGCCGGACTCACCACGGTGGCCTGCCTGGAGCACATGAAATGGCTGGGGGCCTTCATGTGCATCACCCCGGTCCAGAGGAGCCTGGTGGGGGCGGCCACGACGGAGGAGGAGGGCTTCCGGCTGGTGGAGCGGCAGCGGCCGTCGCTGCTGGTGGTCAGCCAGAGGCTGCAGGAGGGCACCGGGCTCTCGCTGGTGGAGCGCACGAAGGCACTGGCCCCCGCCATCCGGACCCTGCTGGTCGCCGACGACGCCAACGAGGCCCTGGTACGGGAGGCCCTGGCCCGGGGCTGCAACGGCATCTGCTTCGAATCGGGCCTGTTCATGCCGGCGCTGCGGGTGGTGGCCGGCGGCGGCATCTACTACCCCGAGCCAGTGGCGGCGGTGCTGCGGCAACAGCCGCCCGCGGCCCCGATCGAACCGCTGACCGAACGCGAACGGGTGGTGCTGAACCACCTGATGCTGGGCCTGACCGACCAGAGGATCAGCCAGGAGCTGGTGGTGAGCCCCGAGACCGTGCGGACCCACGTGAAGCACATCTTCCAGAAGCTCCAGGTCGACAACCGCACCAAGGCGGTCGTCAAGTCGATCGCCGCCGGGCTGATCAACCTGGAATCGGCGATGGAGGGTCGCACCCCGGTCACGGGCTGAGCCGAATCCCCCGTTCTGGGGATGCGGGCCGAGGGTGCTGCAGGGGAAGGTGGTCAGGTCCGGGGATAACCCCAGCGGCCTCCCGATGCCAAGCCGGGACGCCGGGACACAGCAAGACCTCAGCAACAGCGCAACGCACCATGGCCGTCCACCTCAGCTTTGCCGCGGCCGGGCATTCCCGCGTGTCCGAAATCATCCTGGCCGGCCGCACCGGCTACTGGCTGTGCGACCCCGACCGGGTCCTGGCCCATGGCGTCGTCAAGCTGTACGAGCGCCACCCCGAGGGCGGTGACTTCGACCTCAACGACGACGTCGTTGGCCCCTGGGTGGCCACCCTGACGGTCACCGGCGCCGATCGGGTGCAGTGGCTCGACCGGACCCGGACGATCATCGCCTTCGACCCCGCCAGCCTGACGACGGAGTACGTCACCAGCGTGCCGCCGTTCAATGCCTCCGGTGTGTACTACGACCCGGAGCCGATCGCCTGAGGGCGTATCAGCCTGCGGCCTGCACGTGCTCTCCGTAGGCCACCAGAGCACGATCGGCGCTGAGGAGCCGCAGGCCCTCCAACTGGGCCTGCACCACCAGCAGACGGTCGAAGGGGTCGCGGTGGATCCAGGGCAGGTGCTGCACCGCCAGCGCGTGCTCGGCGCGGACGGGCAGTTCGCGGAATCCCTGCCCCAGCAGACCCAGACGCAGGGCGGCGGCCTCCACCTGGAAATCGGCCCGACCCAGGGAGGATTTGATCGCGACCTCCCACAGGCTCACGACGCTGAGCACCAAAGGCTGGGCCGGATCCGCCAGCAGGCTTGCGGTCCCGGCCGGCAGCCGGCTGGGTTCGATGGCCCACCAGAGCAGCAGCTGGGTGTCGAGCAGCAGGGCCTGGGGGTCGAAACGGGGTTCGCTGGGCGGCACGGCGAGCAGATCAGCCGAACAGACTGTCGATCTCGGCGGCGAAATCGGCCTTGAGATCGGCTCCCAGCACCGCGGAGCCGCCCAGGAAGCCGCCCCGGCGAGCTTCCGGAGCCGCCGCCACCGGCACCAGCCGCACCAACGGCTGCCCGGCCTTGGCGATCACCACCTCTTCCCCTTCCAGGGCCTGGGCCACGTAGCGGGAGAGGTGGGTCTTGGCGTCATGGAGGTTGACCTGCATGGCGGCAACATGAAGTGGCTTCAGCTTAGTCTGCTTGCGGCTAAGTCCAGTACCGTCACGAACTCCCCACAGCTGATCTGCTCGCCATAGCCGGCGAAGCAGGCCAGGGCAGCGGCGTGGCGCTCCGGGGTCACCGCCTGGCAGGCGTCGTGGACGCACACCACCCGGTAGCCGCGGTCGGCGGCGTCTTTCACCGTGTGGTCGATGCACTGGTCGGTGAGCAGGCCGATCACCACCAGGGTGCGGATGGAGAGGTTGCGCAGCAGGTAGTCGAGGACGGTGGAGCTGAAGGGCGAAGAGGAGCTCTTGGGGAGCAGCAGCTCATCGGCCACCGGCGCAAGCTCGGCGATCACCTCGGCGGCGCGGCTGCCGGGCGGGAAGCCCATGCCGCAGCGCTTGTAGTCAACGCTGCGGTCGCGACCATCGGCGGTGAGGTTGGCGATCACGGTGTGGATCACCTCCAGCCCGCCCTGGCGCGCCGCCGCCAGCACCCGCTGGGCATTCGGCAGGGTGGTGGCGCGGAAGCGGCGATCGAAGTCCGCATCCGGCCGGGGCTGGGCGTCACCGCAGGTGCCCTGCTGCAGATCCACCAGCAGCAGCGCGGTGCCACCGGGGTGAAGCCACTCCGCGGGTGAGCACGACGGCATGCGGGCGGCGGCGATCCGTCCAATCATGGCGGCAGACGCTTGCCGGGCCCGTGTCCATTCCCCCCGACACCAAGGCCGCCGAGCTGGCCGCCCAGGGGATCCGCTGGGTGGCGATCACCTGGGTGAACCACGCCGGGGCGCCGCTGGTGAAGGTGGTGCCCCTGGCCGGTTTCGAGGCGGCGGTGGCGGTGGGGGTGGGCTTCTCACCGGTGTCCGACGCCTTCGGCGCCGACGGCGGTATCGCTGCCGCCCATCGCCTGGCC
>NZ_JAYGHZ010000066.1:0-7341 GCF_034931285.1 Synechococcus sp. BA-120 BA3 | reverse complement strand
GGGAGGCCCTGCGGGGCCGGCTCACGGAGGCCGCCGCCGGCGGCCCCAGCAACAACAGCGGCCAGCTGCTGGCCCTCGACGGCCTCCACGCCTCCCGCCGCAGCGACCTGCTGCTGGGGCTGCTGGAGCAGTTCGACCGGCTGCGCCAGCGCCTGCTGCAGGACGATCCCCGCGGCGAGCAGCTGGAGCGCCTCTGGAGGGAACTCCAGCCCGAGCTGCGCCAGCAGGCCCTGCGCTCCATGGCCGGGTCCTACGTGCAGCTGCCGATGGAGGGCCGGTTGTGCCCGGTGGCCGAGACCCTGCTGCACCGCAGCAGCCTCGATGCCGATGACCTCGAGCTGCCGGACCCCGCCGCCATGCTCAGCCCGCTGCTGCAGGCCCGTCCCCTGCTGGTGGATGGCCGCCTGGTGGCGGCGGATGAGCCCCAGGCGGTCCTGTACCTGGAGCTGCTGCTCAGCAATTGGCTGGTGCGCAGTGCCGAGCTGATCAGCGCCGAGGTGCTGGCGGCCTGCGCCGAGTGGCCCGAACTGCGCCGCTACCTGCTGCGCCCCGAGCTGCTCGCCACCCGCAACCTGGAACGGCTGCGCAACCAACTCAACGCCCAGCAGCGCTGGACCAGCTGGTTCGAGCGCCCCATCCACCTCTACGAGAGCCGGCGTCCCCTGTTCCGATTGGGCGACGGCGCTATCGACTGCGTGGATCTCACCGAGCCCCGCGATGCCGAGTTGCGCCAGCTGGGCTGGGTCCAGCAGGCGGTCACCCTGGCCCTGGAGGCCCGCGATGCCCTCGGCCCGCAGCTCCGCAGCCTGCTCAAACGCCTTGGCGACCTGCTGGTCGTGTTGCTCACCCAGGTGCTCGGCCGGGCGATCGGCCTGGTGGGCCGCGGCATCGTGCAGGGGATGGGCCGCAGTCTCAACCGCAGCTGAGGCGGCTGGGCACCACGGCACAATGAGCCCACCCGCCCGTTCCCCCTTGCCCCGTTCGCGCTCCCGGCCCCTCGCCGGCCTCTGGGCCCTGCTGCTGACCGTGGTGCTGGGGCTGTTCTGGGCCCCGGGCGAGGCGGCGGCCAGCCTCGAGAACGACCGCTACGACGGCAACATCTTCGCCCTCTACGCCGGTAACGGCTCCCTGGTGCCACCCCGCAGCAGCCTGGCCCAGTCCCTTGAGGAGCACCGGGTGGCGGTGCTCGTCTATTACCTCGACGACAGCAGCGTCAGCAAGCAGTTCTCCCCGGTGGTGTCGGAGCTGCAGCGGGTCTGGGGCAATGCCGTCGATCTGATCCCCCTGGTTACCGATCCGCTCCAGAACCGGCCCGATGGCGGCGTGGCCGATCCGGCCCATTACTGGGACGGACTGATTCCCCAGGTGGTGGTGATCGACGGCTCCGGCCGTGTCGTCTTCGATCGCCATGGCCAGGTGAGCGTCGATGCCATCAACACGGCCGTGAGCGACGCCACCGGCATCCCGATGGCGCCTGGTTCGGGCAACAGCGCCACCTTGAGCTTCAACGAACTCAACAGCGAAGTGGTGGCGTCTCGCTGATGCCGGCCACCCGCACCGAAACCGACAGCCTCGGCCCGGTGGAGGTGCCGGCCGAGCACTACTGGGGCGCCCAGACCCAGCGCTCCCTGCGCAACTTCCCCTTCGGCGCGCCGATGCCGATCGCGGTGGTCCACGCCTTCGGCCAGCTCAAGGCCGCCTGCGCCGAGGTGAACACCGCCCGGGGCGTGCTGCCGTCCCATCTGGCGGCGCTGATTGTCACGGCGGCCGAGCAGGTCAGCCAGGGCCAGCTCGACGCTGAGTTCCCGCTGCGGGTCTGGCAGACCGGCTCGGGCACCCAGACCAACATGAACGTCAACGAGGTGATCGCCAACCGGGCGATCGCCGCCGCCGGTGGGGTGCTTGGCAGCAAGGTGCCGGTGCACCCGAACGACCACGTCAACCTCAGCCAGTCGAGCAACGACACCTTCCCCACCGCCATGCACATGGCGGTGGCGATCGAGCTGCACGGGCGGTTGATCCCCAGCCTGGAGGCCCTGATCGACGCCCTGCGCCAGAAGGCGGAGGCCTACACCGGCCTGATCAAGATCGGTCGCACCCACCTGCAGGATGCGGTGCCCCTGAGCCTGGGCCAGGAGTTCGGTGGCTACGCCTCCCAGCTGGAACTGGGACTGGCGGGCCTGCGCGCCACCCTGCCCCAGGTGCTGCAACTGGCCATCGGCGGCACGGCCGTGGGCACCGGGCTCAATGCCCCGACGGGCTTCGGTGAGGCGGTGGCCACCCGGCTGAGCGAGCGCATCGGCCTGCCCTTCACCAGTGCCCCCGACAAGTTCCAGGCCCTGGCGGGCCAGGAGGGGCTGGCGGCGGCCCACGGGGCGCTCACCGTGCTGGCGGGCAGCCTGATGAAGATCGCCAACGACATCCGCTGGCTGGCCAGCGGGCCCCGCTGCGGCCTCGGTGAACTGGTGCTGCCGGAGAATGAGCCGGGCTCCAGCATCATGCCCGGCAAGGTGAATCCCACCCAGTGCGAGAGCCTCACCATGGTGGCCGTGCAGGTGATGGGCAACAACACCGCCGTCCAGATGGCGGCCAGTCAGGGGAACTTCGAGCTGAACGTGTTCAAGCCCCTGATCGCCCACAACCTCCTGGAGAGCATCGACCTGCTGGCGGGGAGCTGCGGCACGTTCCGCGAGCTCTGCATCGAGGGCCTGCGCGCCGATGTCGCCCACATCGAAGCCCAGCGGGATCGCAGCCTGATGCTGGTGACGGCCCTGACCCCGGCGATCGGCTACGACCGGGCCTGCGCCATCGCCCGCCATGCCCACGAGCACCGGCTCAGCCTGCGGGAAGCGGCCCTGGTGCTGGGGGAGATCAGCGGCGAGGAGTTCGACCGCCTCGTCAGGCCCGAGCAGATGGTCTGAGGCTGATGGGCTGAGGTTGATGGGCTGAGGTTGACCGGCCTGGAGCGTTCCGGTTGATTTTTTGTGGATCGTCCGTAAGATCTCCGAAATACCCCACGGTGAGGTCCCTGAGTTGCGTCCCTGATTTGCGTCCCCGAGGACGTTCTTCGGTTTCAGTATCAACTTCAGGACGCCCTTCATTGGGCAGGCTCGCCTCCATGTGGACCGGTCTTCCTTCCGGGTGACGAAGAAGGGGATCCTTACGACTGAGATGTCCCAGAGACTCTGCCCCGCTCCCCCTCCCCTGTGTGCCCGCGACGTGCTCCGCCGCGTCCGGCTGGGCATCGGCTTGGCGTCGGGGTTCACGATGATCGAACTGATGATCGTGGTGGCCATCGTGGGCATCCTCAGCGCCGTCGCCCTGCCCCAGTACCGGCGAGCCATGGCCGTGGCAGAAGCCTCCACCAGCATCCTGGAGGCGGTGGCCTTCGCTGAACAGTGCGCCGTGGCGCACAGGTCCGGGCTGCACGTGGTGGTGGCCCAGCCCGGGGGTGGGCCCACCCGGAACTGCAACGGCACCGCGATCCGGCTGCTCAACAGCCGCCGCTGGACAGGAGATGCCCAAGGAACGTTGTGCTTCGGGGTTCCTGCCGCGGTCGGCGATCGCCGGGCCATCCTGCGGGTCAGCATGGATGGAACCACCATCACCTGCAGCTTCTCCAGCTGAAGGGTTCCAGCTCTGGAAGGTCCCGTCGGCTTCGTTGTCGATGCGCCGCTCAGAGCAGATTGGCGGCCAGCTCGGCCAGTTCGGAGCGTTCCCCCCGCATCAGGGTGATGTGGCCGGAGAGCAGCTGGCCCTTGAAGCGTTCCACCAACCAGGTGAGTCCGTTGCTCTCCGCATCCACGTAGGGATTGTCGATCTGGTAAGGGTCACCGGTGAGCACGATCTTGGTGCCTTCCCCCACCCGGGTGACGATCGTCTTCACCTCATGGGGGGTGAGGTTCTGGGCCTCGTCCACCACCATGAACTGGCGAGGGATCGAGCGGCCGCGGATGTAGCTGATTGCCTCCACTTCCAGCAGGCCCATGCCCTTGAGGTCGCTCCAGTTGCTGCGGGGTGGGCGGTGCCCCCCCCGGACGGGCTGGCCCTCGTCGCCACCGAGCAGGAAGTCGAGGTTGTCGACGATCGGTTGCATCCAGGGCGCCATCTTCTCCTCGAGATCACCAGGCAGGAAGCCCATCTCCTTGCCCAGGGAGATCACCGGGCGGGTCACGAGCAGCCGTTCGTAGAGGTGCTCGTCGGCCACCTGGTGCAGACCCGCCGCCAGAGCGAGCAGGGTCTTACCGGTGCCGGCCTTGCCCACCAGGGTCACCAGGGCCACCGCCGGATCGAGCAGCAGATCGAGGGCGAAGGACTGCTCCCGGTTGCGGGGCTGGATGCGGCCCATCTTGGCCTTGGGTGACTTCTGCAGCGGCTGCAGGGTGCCGGTGCGGCCGTTGTAGCGGGCCAGCAGGGTGTGGGCCGGCTGGGCCAGATCCACCAGGGTCACCCCCTCGTTCGCCTGCAGCGGCGCCACGGGAAGCGGCTGCTCCGGGATGGCGTCCGCCGGCAGGCCGTCGCCGGCCTTGACCCGGTCCATCAGGTCGGCGCCCATCCAGCGCTCGCAGAACCCCGGGTAGAGGTCGGCCATGTCCACCTTGTCGGTGGTGTAGTCCTGGGCGATCAGGCCCACTGCATCGGCCTTGATGCGCAGGTTGGTGTCCTTGGTGACGAGCACCACGGGTGGCTGGCTGCCGACCACCTCCTGCAGGCGCTGCTCCAGGGCCACGGCCAGGATGTTGTTGTCGCCGTTGCCCGCCTTCAGCTCAGGGGGCAGCTGGCGCAGGGTCTCGCTGCGGCAGAACACCACCTTCAGGGTGCCGCCGCTGAGGTCGTCGATCGGCACCCCCTCGGCCAGGTTGCCCTTCTCGCGCAGCTGGTCGAGCAGCCGCGATACCTGGCGCGCATTACGACCCTTCTCGGAGGGGTCCCGCTTGAAGCGGTCGATCTCCTCGACCACCTCGATCGGGATCACCACCTGGTTGTCCTCGAACCGGTTCAGCGCCTGGGGGTCATGCAGCAACACGTTGGTGTCGAGCACGAAGGTCTTGCGCATGCCTGTGACCTGCCGGTTCCATGGGGCCGAAGCTAGGTCCGCGGGCGCATCTACGCTCCGGCCGGACATTCCCCGACGTATCGGCTTGCCGTTCCCCCTTTCCTGCCTGCTGGTTCTGCTGCTGCTCCTCGGCCTGGGGCTGGTGGTGCTCGAACTGCGCCACCGTCTGCGGCCCGCCTCCCCTCTGCAGCTGCTGCCGGGGGCCTTCCAGGTGCGACGCCGGGCCCAGGGCCTTGAGATCACCGGCGAGATCCGGATCCGCAACCCCCACCCCCGCATGGAGGTGATGGTGCCGGAGATCACCCTGGTGCCCACCCTGCTGGGCCGCAGTGACGTCAGCCAGGTGCGCCACGAGCTGCGCATCACGCCGCTGCACCCCGACGAGGAGGCACGCCCGGATGGCTACTGGGCCGCCTACATCGTCAAGGGCCGCAAGACCACCGCCGCCCACATCCGCCTCAACCTCACCGCGCCCGGCGGCCTGGATCTGGAGAGCGTGCTCGACACCCTCTGGATGGACATCCACTGGGTGAACTACGGGCCCTTCGGTCGGCTGCAGCGGCGCCAGGGGATCCTGCTGCCGCTGCAGAAACCGGAGCCGGGCGACCCGTCCGCCCCGGGCTGGCGCGACGGGGAACGCTGCCGGGTGCTGCCGGTGCGCACCCACCTGCTCGGGGTGCTTGACGATCCGCTGGAGGTGCTGCAGCGCTACACCGCCGGGCTGCTGCAGCCGGGTGACGTGCTCACCATCGGTGAGACGCCCCTGGCGGTGATCCAGGGGCGCTACCACCATCCCTCGACGGTGGAGCCCTCCTTCCTGGCCCGCCTGCTGTGCCGGGTGTTCCACCCCACCAGCTCCCTGGCCACGGCCTGCGGCCTGCAGAGCCTGATCGACGTGTCCGGCCCGGCGCGGGTGCTGGGTGCCTGGGTACTGGGCACCGCCCTGAAGCTGGTGGGCAGCAAGGGCTGGTTCTATCGGTTGGCCGGCGAGCAGGCCCGCCTGATCGACGACATCACCGGCACCACGCCCCCCTACGACCAGACGATCGTGCTCGGCCCGGACCAGCCGGCCGCCTGGTGCGAGCGGATGGCGGCGGCCCTGGGGGTGGCGGTGGCGGTGGTGGACGTCAACGACCTGGGGCGGGTGAAGGTGCTGGCGGCCAGCGGCGGCACCGATGAAGCCTTGCTGATGCGGGCCCTGCGCCCCAATCCCGCCGGCAACGCCAACGAGCGCACGCCTCTGGTGCTGGTGCGTCCCACGTAGAATTTCTGAACGACGTTCCTTTCTCCACCGTCGCCTGCCGTGCCAGTGCCTGCCGTGCCAGTGCCTGCCCAGGGCAGAACCTCCCCCACCTGGACGGTGGAGCCGCTGCAGGGTTGGCACCTGCCCCTGCTGGATGACCCCGCCTTCCTGCCGCTGCAGCCGCTCCTGCAGCGCTCCCTGCTGCTGGCCCTGCCGGAGCAGTTGCTGACGGCGGTGACCAGCCGCCGCCAGGGGGGCGCCCAGGTGCTGGTGGCCCTGCAGCGCCAGGGGCTCACCCGCCAGCTGGCCCTGGGTCTGATCGTCTGCCGCCGGCTCAACCGCAGCGGCACCTGCTGGCAGGTGCAGCACCTGCGCCTGGCCCTGGCCGCCACGGAGGGGTCGGCTCTGACCGGGGATCTGCTGCGCCAGGCCATCGGCCGGGTGAAGGGCGCCGCCAGCTGGATCGCCACCGCCTCCAGCCTTGACACCCCCCGGCTGGCCACCCTGCGGGAGCAGGGTTTCCAGCCCCAGCGCACCGATCGCCTCTGGCGCTGGCAGATCCCCGCCGACCGCGCCGCCCCCGCCGCTCCTGCCGATCTGCAGCTGCGCCCGCTCAACCGCCGCACCGCTCCGTTGCTGTGGCACCTGGAGCAGGCCACCTGCCCGGCCCACCTGCGTCAGCTCCAGGACCGCCGCATCGAAGACCTCCTCGACCAGAGCCGCAGCCGGGGCTGGATGCTGGTGGATGCGGTCCGCAACGAAGCGGTGGCCGGCGTGCGCCTGCTCGATGAGCACCCCGGCGGCGGCCAGGCGGTGGAGCTGAGTGTTCACCCGGGCTGGGGCCACCTGCTCGGCAACGCGGCCGAGTCGTTGCTGCACCGCATCGGCCACGGCGGCGGCAGCCTCTGGCTGCGCTGTGAGGTGGGCGACGGCGAGCGCCAGCGCTGGCTCCAGGCCCTGGGGGCCGAGGCCCACGGCGAGGAGGTCCTCATGGCCCGCAGCGTCTGGCGGCGGCAGGAGGGCCAGCCGGCCAAGCGGGCGG
>NZ_JAYGHZ010000065.1:0-7367 GCF_034931285.1 Synechococcus sp. BA-120 BA3 | reverse complement strand
GCCCGGCCGCTGCCCGGCCCCCTGCGCCCCGGGGCGGGCCTGAACACCCGCTACGTCTTCAACCGCTTCGTGGTGGGGGCCAACAGCCGCATGGCCCATGCCGCCTCCCTGGCGGTGGCCGAGGCCCCGGGCCGTGAGTTCAACCCCCTGTTCATCTGCGGCGGGGTGGGGCTGGGCAAGACCCACCTGATGCAGGCCATCGGCCACTACCGGCTGGAGATCGACCCGGAGGCGCGGGTGTTCTACGTGAGCACCGAGACCTTCACCAACGACCTGATCCAGGCCATCCGCAAGGACGGCATGCAGGCCTTCCGGGATCGCTACCGGGCCGCCGACCTGATCCTGGTGGACGACATCCAGTTCATCGAGGGGAAGGAATACACCCAGGAGGAGTTCTTCCACACCTTCAACGCCCTGCACGAGGCCGGCCGCCAGATCGTGATCGCCAGCGACCGGCCCCCCAGCCAGATCCCCAGACTCCAGGAGCGGCTGATCTCCCGCTTCTCCATGGGCCTGATCGCCGACATCCAGATACCCGATCTGGAGACCCGGATGGCGATCCTGCACAAGAAGGCGGAGGCCGAGCAGGTGGCCCTGCCCAGGGAGCTGATCCAGTACATCGCCGGCCGCTTCACCTCCAACATCCGCGAACTCGAAGGGGCCCTCACCCGGGCGGTGGCCTTCGCCTCGATCACGGGCCTGCCGATGACGGTGGAATCGCTGGCGCCGATGCTCGATCCGGTGGGCAACGAGGTGGCGGTCACCCCCCAGCAGGTGCTGGAGAAGGTGGCCGAGGTGTTCGAGGTGCGCATCGAGGAGATGCTCAGCCCCAGCCGCAAGCGGGCCGTGAGCCAGTCGCGCCAGGTGGGGATGTACCTGATGCGCCAGAACACCAACCTGTCGCTGCCGCGCATCGGCGAGGCCTTCGGCGGCAAGGATCACTCCACCGTGATGTACGCGGTGGAGCAGGTGGAGAAGAAGCTCAGCAGCGATCCCGCCCTGGCGCGGCGGGTGCAGCAGGTGCGGGACCTGCTGCAGATCGCCTGCCGCCAGCGCCGCTGAGGCTCAGCCGGCGCCGGTGAGGGGCCGGGCCGGATCGAGCCCCTCCACTTCCCCGTGGAACACCCGGCTGGCGGTGATGTCCTCGGCCTCGATCGTCATCAGGTCGGTCTTGGTCAGGGCCCGCCCCATGCCGCTGAACAGGCGGTTGGCCTGGCGCATGCGGGAGCGGTCGATGGCGTTGCGGATCGAGCGGGCATTGGCGAAGAAGGGCAGCTGCATGCGGCGCTGGATGTACTCCGCGAAGGCGGCGGCGGCCTCAGGGCTGAAGCGGTAGTTCTCCGCCGCCAGGATCAGCTGGGCGATCGCCAGGAGTTCGCTGGCGGTGTAATCGGGAAAGTCAATGTGGTTGGCCACCCGCGAGGAGAGGCCCGGGTTGCTCTGGTAGAAGACGTCCATCCGCTCCTTGTAGCCGGCGAAGATCACCACCAGGTCGTTGCGGTTATTCTCCATCACCTGCAGCAGGATCTCGATCGCTTCGGCGCCGTAGTCCCGCTCGTTCTCCGGCCGGTAGAGGTAATAGGCCTCATCGATGAACAGCACGCCGCCCATCGCCTTCTTGAGCATCTCCCGGGTCTTGGGGGCGGTGTGGCCGATGTACTGGCCCACCAGATCGTCGCGGGTGGCCGTGACCACATGGCCCTTGCGGACGTAGCCGAGGCCGTGCAGGATCTTCGACATCCGCTCCGCCACGGTCGTCTTGCCGGTGCCGGGCCGGCCGGTGAACGACATGTGCAGGCTGGGGGGCGCCGTGTCGAGGCCCACCTGGGTGCGGGCCCGGTTGATCACCAGCAGAGCGGCGATCTCCCGGATGCGGGCCTTCACCGGCCGCAGACCGATCAGTTCCCGGTCGAGCTGGTCGAGCACCTCCTTGATGCCGACGGCGTCGTAGGCCGCCCGCAGATCCACCAGCGTCGTCTCCTGCGGCGCGCCCCCGTCGTCTCCTTCGGAAGCGCTGCCCTCAGAGGAGATCATCGATGGCCCGCGCGAAGGTTTCCTCCGGTTCGCCGATGGGGTCCTCGTCGGCTTCGGCCCGCACGGTGAGGTTCACGTAGGTGCGCCCGAAGCTGATGTCCGGGAAGCGGCCCTCCTGTTCGGAGAGCCCGTTCAGGCGCTCCAGGAAGACGCGGGTGCTTTCGTAGTCGTCGAACTCGATGCGGCGCTCGAGCCGATCGGGACGGGGCCGTCGGGTCCAGGGCTGATCCATGGGTCCGACCCTAGGTCAGCCCGGATCGTCGAGGCAGTCGGTGCGGGCCACGCAGAGGCGGGCGGCCCAGGCGGCGGCGTGGGCCCGGTTGGCCGTCCGTTCCGCCGGCGCCTGGCTCGTGAGCGGGTGGGGGAAGGTGCCGGCGATGGCCGCGTTGGTGACGCAGAACATCGCCTTCTGGAAACTCATGCAGATCTTCACCCGCATGTCCCCGTCGCCCCGGATGCCGGCCAGGTAGCGGTTGCGCAGCCGTTCGGGCAGGTGGCGGTACATGTCCTGCATCAGCAGGCTGGGGGGGATGCCCGATCCCATCGTGGGCAGCGGGTCGGCATAGAGGGCGCCGTACATGAACTGGGCCTGGTCGGGGGAGATCTGCTGGGCCTGGGCGTTGAACGACACCGTTCCCAGGAACGGGGTGCCGCGCAGGAACACCGCCTCCACGTACGGCACGGCCACATCCCCGAGGAAGGTGAGACCGGCCTCGGGGGGCAGCACCCAGAAGGAGCTGCCGCCGATCTCCACCGCGTAAGTGATCGGTGCCCCGGCCGCCGCCACCAGGCCCTCCTTGATGAAGGTCACCACCGTGGCGATCGAGTCAACCCGACCATCCCGCTCAGCCCGGGCCAGATCGAGGAACAGATCGCTCATCACCCGCCAGAACTGGCCCAGGGCATGGGTGGTGGCCGCGGAGCGGATCAGTTCGCCCAGGAACTGGGGGAACAGCGGGTTGAGCGCCGCCAGCAGCGGGTCGCGCCTTGTCTTGTGGGCGACGATGGCGGCGCAGTTGGCGGCGAACGCCTCGCTGTCGAGGTAGGCATCGAGACCGCCGGTGCCGTGCCAGAGCATCGCCTTCTGGCAGTACTCCGCGTACTCGAAGTTGATCCGGTCGTGCAGCAGGTGGCGCCAGATCTTCGCCGGGCTGAGGTCGCCATCGAGGAAGCGGAACACCGGGAAGGGGTTCAGGAACTGCTTCTCGGCCTGGTAGATGAGATTGACGCTGTAGGCATCCAGCACCTCGCCGTAGCTCTCCAGCACGTCCACCACCTGGCTCAGGTGATCGGGGGACTCGGCCAGCAGGGTGTGTCCGGCCAGCAGGGTCTCCACCAGGTCGTCGCTGCTGGGACGGCCCCCGGCGTAGGTGAGGGGTGGTTTGGGGGAGCGGGGGATCGGTCTCATGACAGCGGTCCGGCGCCCTGGAGGGTCGCGAGCAGGGCCGGCAACTGGGCCATGGCGGTGGTGGCCTGTTCGCTGAGGCGGCCCAGGCCGAAGGGCAGCACTCCCAGGGCCACCACGCCGCTGGCCAGGGCCAGGGCGGGCAGGGTTTCCCGCAGGGCCACCGCCGGCAGTCGCACCTCCAGGCGGGAGTCCGCCACCGGATCGCCGCTCGGGGGGGTCACCGCCAGGCGGCCGAAGAAGGCCCTGTTCACCAGCAGCAGGAAGTACACCGCCGTCAGACCCGAGCCCACCATGCACAGCAGGGTGGCCACCGGGAAGGCGGCCAGGCTGCCGCGGAACACCAGGAATTCGGAGATGAAGCCCGCCATGCCGGGCATGCCGGCGCTGGCCATCACCCCCAGGATCATCAGGGTGCCGGTGAACGGCAGTCCCCGCTCCGGGTTAAGCAGGCCGCGCAGCACCTCCAGGTCCCGGGTGCGGGTCTTGCGGTAGACGATGCCCACCAGCAGGAACAGCAGGGCGGAGATCAGCCCGTGGCTGACCATCTGGAAGACGGCCCCGAGCATGCTGACCGGCGTGGCCGCCGCCGCCGCCAGCAGGATGTAGCCCATGTGGCCCACCGAGCTGTAGGCCACCATCCGCTTCATGTCCCGCTGGGCGATGGCCGCCAGGGAGCCGTACAGCACCGACACCGCCGCCCAGCCCGCCAGCCAGGGGGCGAGCAGGGCCCAGGCCTCGGGGAACATCCCCAGGCAGAAGCGCAGCAGGCCGTAGGTGCCCAGTTTCAGCAGCACCCCCGCCAGCAGCACCGACACGGGCGTGGAGGCCTCGGTGTGGGCGTCGGGCAGCCAGGTGTGAAACGGCACCAGGGGAATCTTGATGGCGAAGCCGATCAGCAGCGCCCCCAGCAGCGCGAGCTGGGTGCCCATGCCCAGCTGGGCGCTGGTCACCGGGTTGATGCTGAAATCCGCCTGGCCGGTGAACAGGGAGAGGCCGAGGAAGGCCCCCAGGATCAGCACCCCGGAGACGGCCGTGAAGATCAGGAACTTGGTGGCGGCGTAGCTCCGGTTGGCGCCGCCCCAGATGGAGATCAGCAGCCAGAGGGGAATCAGCTCCAGCTCGTAGAAGAGGAAGAACAGCAGCAGGTTTTCCGACAGGAACGCCCCGTTGACGGCCCCGCTGATCGTCAGCAGCAGGGCGAAGTACAGGCGGGGGCGCTGGCTCAGGTCGCGGGTGCAGACCCCCGACACCAGGGTGAGGGCCGCGTTGACCAGCACCAGGGGCATGGCCAGGCCGTCCACGCCCAGCCGGTAGTCGAGGCCGATGCTGTCGACCCAGGCAAAGGACTCCTGCAGCTGCAGGCCCGCCTGGCCGGGGTCGAAGGCCAGCAGCACCCGCAGGCTCCAGAGCAGCTGCAGGCCCAGCAGGGCCAGGGCGGCGCGGCGGATGCGCTCGGTGGCCAGCTCGCCCGGCCAGCAGAGCAGGCCGAGGGCGCCGGCGAAGGGAATCAGCAGCAGGGCGCTCAGCATCGTCCGCTCAGCCCCCCAGCCAGGAGAGGCTGCCGACCAGCAGCACGATCGCGGCCACAACCGTGAAGACGTAGGTCTGCAGCCGGCCGCTCACCCCCAGCTTGAGGCTCTCGGCCGAGCCCATGGAGACGGCGGCGATGCGGTTGACCATCCCGTTGACCACCAGCTGGTCGAAGCCGTTGGTGATCCGGGCCAGGCCGGCCACGAAGGCCACGATCGTGGCCCGGTAGATGCGGTCGGTGTAGAAGTCGAAGGCCAGCAGGTCCTGCAGGACCCGCAGGGGCCGCAGCACCGAGCGGGACCAGAACGTGTCCAGAGGGACCAGGCTGCCGACCAGCAGCCCGGCCAGGCCGCTGCCCACCAGGGCCAGGGCGGTGCCGCCCGAGAAGGCACCGATGCCCGGAACCCGGTCGATGCGGGCCATGGCCAGGGGCGTGACCAGCACCAGCACCGCGACGGTGACCATGGGCAGGGCCATCAGCCAGTTCACCTCCGGCGTCCGCCGGGTCTTGGGGTGGGGGGCGCCCAGGAACACCTGGCGGTAGACCCGGGTGAGGTTGAGGGCCGTCAGGGCGTTGGTGAGCAGCACCACGGCGGCGAAGAACGGAGCCCGCGGGCCCAGCCCCTCCACCATCAGGCCGAAGCTCCAGAAGCAGCCGAGGGGAAGCAGGCCGGTGAGGCCCGCGGCCCCCACCAGGAAGCCGGTGGTGGTGGCGGGCATGCGGGAGCCGAGGCCGCCCAGTTCGGTGAGGTCCTGGCAGTTGGTGGTGGCGATGACGCTGCCGACACTCATGAACAGCACGGCCTTGGCCAGGGCATGGGAGAAGAGCAGCAGCAGGGCGATGAAGGGCTGCTGCAGGGCGATGGCGATGAACACCAGGCCCAGATAGGAGGTGGTGGAGTAGGAGCAGGCCCGCTTGAGGTCGACCTGGGAGATGGCCACCAGGGCGCCGCCGATGGCACTGATGGTGCCCACCGCCAGCAGCACGTCGATGGCCACCGGCGAGATCAGCAGCAGCGGCATCACCTTGAGCAGCACCACGGCGCCGCAGGTGACCACCACCGAATTGCGCAGGATCGAGGCCGGATTCGGACCCTCCATCGCCTCATCCAGCCAGAGGTGCATCGGGAACTGGGCGCACTTGCCCATGGGTCCGGCGATGAGGCCAAGGCCCAGCAGGGTGGCCCCCAGGGCCGGCAGGGTCTCATTCGCCGACCAGGCGTAGAGGTCGTTGAACTCCAGCGATCCGGCCCAGGCCGAGAGCGTCACCACCCCCATCAGCAGCAGCACGTCCCCCACCCGCTTGGTGAGGAAGGCATCGCGGGCGGCGGTCACCACCAGGGGCTGGGCGTACCAGAAGCCCACCAGCAGGTAGGTGGAGAGGGTGAGCATCTCCAGCAGGAAGTAGCTCATGAACAGGTTGCTGCTCAGCACCACCCCGGCCATGGCCCCCTCGAAGAAGCCCACCAGGGCATAGAAGCGGGCCAGGGACCACTCCTTATCGAGATAGCCCAGGGCGAACACCTGGCCCACCAGGCTCAGGCCGGTCACCAGCTCCAGGGCCGCCAGGTTGGTGAGGGAGAGATCGAAGCCGATGCGCAGATCCAGATCGGCGGCCGAGAACCAGGCGATGTCCAGATGCTGGGGACCGAGGGCCAGCACGGCGCGCAGCACGACGCTGCCGTGCAGCACCGCCAGCAGGGTGACCAGCAGGTTGAGGTAGGCAGCAGGACGGGGGCCGTTGCGCTTGATCCAGCCCGCCGCCCAGGGCAGCGACAACAGCATGCCGCTGAACCCGTAAAGGGGAATCATCCAGCTGAGCTGGATCGACAGGGGAAGGGTGTCCGGCAAAGGGGGAGGGACCTCAGAAGGTGGCCCGTTGCAGGGCCCTGGACGGGACGGCGGCAAGGCTACCGATCCAGGCCGCCAGATCCTCCCCATGCTGCTGTTCTTCGTCCCGCAGGGCACGGAAGAAGGACGCATTGTTGCCATCGCCGATCAGCAGGCAGAAGCGCATCGCCTCGCCGTAGTGCTGGATCAGGTCCTCTTCGAGCACGGCGTTCAGCCGCAGCAGACCCTCCAGGTCGGCGGCGTGGGCGACCGGCCGCAGCTGGGAGGCGGCGGGGGCCACCCCCAGCTGCAGCATGCGCTGCACCAGCCGTTCGACGTGCCGCATCTCCTCGACGGTTTCCTGGCGGAACCGTTCGGCGGCGTGGGTGTCGCCCCAGAGCTCCACGAGGGAGGCCTGGGTCATGTACTGCTGCACGGCGGACAGCTCCAGACTCAACGCGCGGCCCAGGTAGCCGAGGACGCGCGGATGGGCGGCGTCCAGGGGGATCAGCCCCTGCGGCCGACGCCGGAGGCCGCCAGGGCCGGCTCCACCTCGCTGTGGGGA
>NZ_JAYGHZ010000064.1:0-7509 GCF_034931285.1 Synechococcus sp. BA-120 BA3 | reverse complement strand
GCCCCTGGCCCGCTGGCTGGCGGCCGAAGGGGCATCCCTGCGCCGGGCCACGCCGCTGCGGCGCATCGAGGCCCTGCACAGGCACTGGCAGGCCGACCTGGAACGGCTGCGGCGGCAACGGCTGGTGCCGCTGCAGCAGCGCACCCAGTGGATCGTGGCGGCCGGGGTGTTCGCCGCGCCCCTGCCCTCCCTCGATCTGCTGGTGCTGGCGGCGGCCAACGGCCTGATGCTGCAGGAGATGGCCCGCCTCTGGGGCTGCCCCTGGAGCGCCGAGCAGCTCAAAGCCGCCGCCGTGGAACTGGGCAAGGCCGCCCTGCTGCTGGGGGTGGTGGAGTGGAGCAGCCAGGCCCTGGCCGCCGCCGTGCGCCTCCACGGCGCCACCTGGCTGGTGGGGGGCGCGCTCCAGGCCCTGAGCGCGGCCTACCTGACCCGGGTGGTGAGCCATGCCATGGCCGATGTGCTGGCCCTCTCCGCCGGCGTCGAGGTCCCGGACCTCGAGCGGATCAAGCGGGAGGCCCCCCTGCTGGTGGCGCGGGCGGCCGAAGCGGAGAAGCTCGACTGGTCCGGCTTCCTGCAGCAGGGTCGGAGCTGGATCAGCCAGCAGCTGGCCCCATCCCCCGGGCCGTCCCTGGCCCCAGCCTCCCTGCCACCGGCGGTGTGACGTTGTTTTCATGAAGTCCGTTCATGAATAATCATTGCGAAGCGTCCCGATTGCCTGAAGGATCATTGCGGTCTGGATCCCATTTCCGAGGGGTTACTTAATGTGAATGGACCTCCCTCGTGGAGGTATCACTGCCTCTTCCTACCGTCTTACTTCCATGACCACTGCCATTCGCAGCGGCCGCTCGGAAAGCTGGGAAAGCTTCTGCGCCTGGGTCACCTCCACCAACAACCGCATCTACGTCGGTTGGTTCGGTGTGCTGATGATCCCTTGCCTGCTGGCCGCCACCATCTGCTACGTCGTCGCCTTCATCGCGGCCCCCGCTGTCGACATCGACGGCATCCGTGAGCCGGTCGCCGGCTCCCTGATGTACGGCAACAACATCATCTCCGGCGCCGTTGTTCCCTCCAGCAACGCCATCGGCCTGCACTTCTACCCGATCTGGGAAGCCGCCAGCCTCGACGAGTGGCTGTACAACGGCGGGCCCTACCAGCTGGTGGTCTTCCACTTCCTGATCGGCATCTCCGCCTACATGGGCCGCCAGTGGGAGCTCTCCTACCGCCTCGGCATGCGCCCCTGGATCTGCGTCGCCTACTCGGCCCCCCTCTCGGCGGCCTTCGCCGTGTTCCTGATCTATCCCCTGGGCCAGGGCTCCTTCTCCGACGGCATGCCCCTCGGCATCAGCGGCACCTTCAACTTCATGCTGGTGTTCCAGGCTGAGCACAACATCCTGATGCACCCCTTCCACATGCTGGGTGTGGCGGGTGTGTTCGGTGGTTCCCTGTTCTCCGCCATGCACGGTTCGCTCGTCACCAGCTCCCTGGTGCGTGAGACCACCGAGAGCGAGTCCCAGAACTACGGCTACAAGTTCGGCCAGGAAGAGGAGACCTACAACATCGTGGCCGCCCACGGCTACTTCGGTCGCCTGATCTTCCAGTACGCCTCCTTCAACAACAGCCGCAGCCTCCACTTCTTCCTGGCCGCCTGGCCGGTGGTGGGGATCTGGTTCACGTCCCTGGGCATCAGCACCATGGCGTTCAACCTGAACGGCTTCAACTTCAACCAGTCCGTCCTCGACAGCCAGGGCCGGGTGGTGAACACCTGGGCCGATGTGCTCAACCGCGCCAACCTCGGTTTCGAGGTGATGCACGAGCGCAACGCCCACAACTTCCCTCTGGATCTGGCCACGGTGCAGTCCGTTCCCGTGGCCCTGCAGGCTCCGGCGATCGGCTGATCCCCTCGGCACCCCCGTTCGGCGAGCGATCCGCGGGCCGCTCACCGAACCAGCCCCTGCCCCCTCCGTCCACTGCGGACGTCGAGGGGGCATTTTCGTGGCGGCCATCCGGCCGTGGCAGGGCCGCGGTGGCGGCCAGAATGTTTGCTCCAAGCTTTCTGCAAGACAACGGCCGCCATGCCCCAGCTCCGCCGTGACGGCCAGGGCCATTCCGAAGGCCCCCGGTTCCACCTGAAGCAGGCCCTGATGGCCGCCGCCCTGGCCTCCGCCCTGCTGAGCGCTGGCTGCGCCCCCGGCCCCCAGGGCGGCGGCACATCCACCGGGTCGGCGGTGAACGGAGCGGCCTCCGAGGGCAGCCGCACGGCAGGGGCCACGGACCAACGCCCCCTGGTGCTCACGACCTTCACGATCCTGGCGGACATGGCCCGCCAGGTGGCCGGCGAGCGGGTGCGGGTGGAGTCGATCACCAAGCTCGGCGCCGAGATCCACGGCTACGAGCCCACCCCCAGCGACCTGAAGCGGGCCTCGGGGGCCCAGATGGTGCTGGAGAACGGCTTCGGGCTGGAGCGCTGGGCCCAGCGCTTCTATGCCGGCCTCCCCGACGTGCCCCACGTGACCCTCACCGAGGGCATCACGCCCCTGCCGATCGCCGGCGACGCCTACCAGGGCAAGCCCAACCCCCACGCCTGGATGTCCCCTCGGCTGGCCAAGGTCTATGTCGAGAACATCCGCCGGGCCCTCACCCGGCTCGACCCCGCCGGCGCCGCCACCTTCCAGCGCAACGCCGAGCGCTACAGCGCCGAACTGGAGGTCCTCGACAGGGAACTGCGGACCGCCCTGGCCCGGATCCCCACCGGCCAGCGGGTGCTGGCCACCTGCGAGGGGGCCTTCTCCTACCTCGCCCGCGACTACGGCCTCTCCGAGGCCTACCTGTGGCCGGTGAACGCCGAATCCCAGGTCACCCCCCAGCGCATGGCCCGCCTGATCGCCCTGGTGAAGGAGCGCCAGGTGCCGGCAGTGTTCTGCGAGAGCACGGTCAGCGCCGAGCCCCAGAAGCAGGTGGCCAAGCAGTCAGGGGCCCGCTTCGGCGGCGTGTTCCACGTGGATTCGCTCTCCCTGCCGGACGGCCCGGCCCCCAATCTCCTGGAGCTGCAGCGTCATAACGTGAGGACCCTGCAAGCGGGTCTGGCGGGGAGTTGAACCGATGCCCTCTCGCCCCACCTCCCCTGCCGGCCACGAGCGCATCGCCGTCCACAACCTCTGCGTCGATTACCACGGGGTGGTGGCCGTCCATGAGGCCTCCCTGCACCTCAATGCCGGCACCATCTGCGCCCTGGTGGGGATGAACGGGGCCGGCAAATCCACCCTGTTCAAGGCCCTGATGGGCTTCGTTCGCCCCTCGGCCGGCAGCATCACCATCAATGGCCTGCCCCTGCGCCAGGCCCGCCGGGCCCGGGCGGTGGCCTACGTCCCCCAGACCGAGAGCGTCGACTGGAACTTCCCGGTCAACGTTCATGAGGTGGTGATGATGGGCCGCTACGGCTCGATGAACCTGCTGCGCCTGCCCCGTCCCGTCGACAGGGAGGCGGTGCGGCAGGCGCTGGAACGGGTCGACCTGTGGCCGCTGCGTCACCGGCAGATCGGCGCCCTCTCCGGCGGCCAGCGCAAGCGGGCCTTCCTGGCGCGGGCCCTGGCCCAGGGCGCTTCGGTGATGCTGCTCGATGAGCCCTTCAACGGCGTCGACATCCGCACCGAGAAACTGATGATCGAGCTGTTCGAGCAGTTCCGCCGCGAGGGGCGCACCCTGATGATCTCCACCCACGACCTGGCCCACGTCACCAGCTTCTGCGACCAGGTGGTGCTGATCAACAAGACCGTGCTCGCCTACGGCGAGACCTCCTCGGTGTTCACCAGCGAGAACCTGGCCCTCACCTTCGGCGGCCTGCGGCTGGAGGGCGAAGCGCCGATGGCCGTCGACCCCGACGCCCCGCAGGCGCCATGACGGCCGCGCTCACCTGGCTGATCGAACCGCTCCAGCAGGAGTTCATGGTGCGGGCCCTGCTGGTCAGCATGCTGGTCTCCTGCGTCTGCGGGCTGCTCTCCTGCTACATGACCCTCAAGGGCTGGGCCCTGATGGGGGATGCGGTGGCCCATGCGGTGATGCCGGGGGTGGTGATCGCCTACGCCCTGAATCTGCCCTTCGCGGTGGGGGCCTTCGTCTTCGGCGTCGGTTCGGTGGCCCTGATCGGCTACATCAAGCAGATGACCCGGATCAAGGAGGACACGGTGATCGGGCTGGTGTTCACAGGCTTCTTCGCCCTCGGCCTGACCCTGATCTCCAAAGTGCGCAGCAGCATCGACCTCTCCCACATCCTGTTCGGCAACGTGCTGGGCATCAGCGCCTCCGACATCCTCCAGACGGTGGTGATCAGCGTGCTGGTGCTTTCGGTGCTGCTGACACTGCGCAAGGACCTGCTGCTGTTCTGCTTCGATCCCACCCACGCCCGCTCCATCGGTCTCCACACCGGCGTGCTGCACTACCTGCTGCTGTCGATGCTGTCCCTGGCGGCGGTGGCGGGGCTGCAGACGGTGGGCATCATCCTGGTGGTGGCGATGCTGGTCACCCCGGGGGCCACCGCCTACCTGCTCACCGATCGCTTCGACCGCATGGCGTGGCTGTCGATCCTCTCGGCGGTGCTCTCCAGCGTGGCCGGGATCTACTGGAGCTACTGGATGGATGCCTCCACCGCCGGCTGCATCGTGCTGGTGCAGACGCTGCTGTTCCTGCTCTGCTTCCTGCTGGCGCCGCGCCATGGCCTGCTGGCCCAGCGGCGCCGCTCGCCGCGGGCCTCCCGCTTCCCTTCGGCGTGAGCGAACCAGCCAGCGGCCCCGCCACGGTCCCGGCAGCGGAGCAGCGCTGGCCGTGGTGGCCGCTGCTGCCCCTCTACCCCTACGGCCGCCGCCGCACCCTGGTGCGGGAGCTGGTCGCCGGGCGGCTGTGGAGCTTCGAGCAGGTTCAAGGGGTCTGGTACGTGGCGGTGCCGATCCGCATGCTGGTGCTGCGGGTGCGGGAAGGGCTGCTGCTCTATGCCCCGGTGGCCCCCACCGCCGAGGTGCGCGCCCGCCTGCGGGACCTGGAGGAGCGCCACGGCCCGGTGTGCACGATCGTGCTGCCGACGACGTCGGGGCTGGAGCACAAGCTGCCGGTACCGGCCATGGCCCGAGCCTTCCCCGACGCCCAGGTGTGGGTGTCAGCGAAGCAGTGGAGTTTTCCCCTGCCGCTGCCATCGGCGTGGCTGGGGTTCCCCGCCGCCCGCACCCGGGTGCTGCTCAGCGACGGGGTGCCCCACGGCGACCAGCTGGACTGGCTGCCCCTGGGCCCCCTGGACCTGGGGCTGGGCACCTTCCTGGAGATCGCCTGCTTCGACCGGGCCAGCGGCAGCCTGCTGCTCACCGATGCCCTGGTGGCGATTCCCCCGGAACCGCCGGCGGTGTTCGACCTGGATCCCACACCCCTGCTGTTCCATGCCCGTGAGCGTGGTGACGAGCCCCTGGTTGATGATCCCCAGCGGCGCCGGCGGGGCTGGTGGCGGCTGGTGCTGTTCGCCACCTACCTGCGCCCCCGGCCCCTGGTGGTGCCGCCCCTGGGCGAGGTGCTGCGCCGCTGCCTGGCACCGGGGTGCCGCGACGCCCGGGCCCATTTCGGCTTCTATCCCTTCCGCTGGCAGAGCGGCTGGCAGGAGGATTTCGAGGCCCTCACACCAGGTGGCCGCAGCAGTTTGCAGGTGGCGGCGGTGCTGGAGCGGCTGGTGTTCCCCCGCCAGCGCGCCGCCCTGGTGAGCTGGATCCGGCTGCTGGCGGGCCTGAAGAACCTGCGCTGGGTGGTGCCCGCCCACCACGATGCCCCCGTGGCCTGCTCGTCCCAGGAGCTGGCGGCCCTGGCGGATCGGATCGATAAGGAAGAGTGGGCCCCCGATCAGGGAGCCTGGCAGACCCTGGCCGGCATCGACAGAACCCTGGTGGGTCTGGGTCTGGTGCCGGGGGAGCGCTGAGGCCTAGAGCTCCAGCTCACCGGGGTCATCGTCGAGGCCACCCTCAAAGCCGCCGCTGCCGAGCATGGCCGACTCCAGCTCCATGCGCTGCTCCATCTGCCGCAGGAAGTAGCCGGTCATCATCGCCGAGGCCAGCAGGCCGGCCAGGTTGTCGCGGCTGGCCTGGATCTTCACCTCGAACTGCTCACCGGGAAGCATGCCAAGCAGTCCCTGGACGTTGTGGCGAATGATGTCCTGGATGTCGCCGGTGGCGGAACGCGCCACCCGCTGGAGAACGTCCGGGGACTGTTCCTGCAGGTACTGAATCAGCGAATTGTCGCTGATCGCCTCGTTGTCGGCGGTCAGGAACTCCGGGTTGAACATTTCCCCTCCGGTGTGCTCTGCAACACGACTAGCACCCTAACGCAGTCTTTCAGGCGGCATCTCCCCCGTGGGGAGAGGAGAACCCAACCGGCCCGAACCGGTCCAGGGGCCAGTACCGCCAGATGGCGGTGCCGATCAGGTCCCTCTCCGGAAGGGGACCCCAGAGGTGGGAATCAAGGCTGGCATTGCGGTTGTCCCCCAGCACCAGCACCTGCCCGGCGGGAACCACCAGGGGCCCGAAGTCGTAGGCCATCGGCTCGCTGGCCCAGTCCGGCTCGACGGGGGAGCCGTTGCGCCAGAGCCGGCCGCCCTTCACCTCCACCCGATCACCGGCCACCGCCACCACCCGCTTGATCAGGGCCGCGTCGGGGTCGTAACCCGCCTGCTGCAGGACCTCGGGCGGATGGAAGACGACGATGCGGCCCGTCCGCACCCCTGACCCGAAGCGGGGGCTGAGCTTCTCCACCAGAACCCGGTCCTGGAGCTGCAGGGTGGGCAGCATCGAGCCCGATGGGATCCAGCGGGGCTCCACCACCGCCCAACGCAGCAGCAGGGCCACCAGCACCCACAGCAGCAGGCGGACAAGCTGTTGCAACAGGCCCTCGGCGCCACCGTTGGGGGCGGATGGCGGCGCCGGCGGTGGCGGCGTGGGCGTGGCGATGGCGGGGCCGCTGCCCATGGGGAAACCGTCCGTGAGGATGATTCCCCCATCCTGAACACCGGAGCGTCTCCCTTTGGTCGGGTCCCCGACATCGCTGACCAACGTGCGGGCAGCCCTGGAGCTGCTGGGGGCGCTGCGCCGGGACGGCCTGACCCATGCGGTGGTCTGCCCCGGCAGCCGTTCGGCGCCCCTGGCGGTGGCGGCCGCCCTGCTGGAACCCGGGGGCCTGCGACTGCACACCGCCATCGACGAACGCTCCGCCGCCTTCTTCGCCCTCGGCCTGGGCCGGGCCAGCGGCCAGCCGGCGGCCGTGATCACCACCTCGGGCACGGCGGTGGCCAACCTGCTGCCCGCCGCCGTGGAGGCCGACTTCGGCTCCATCCCACTGCTGCTGCTCACGGCCGATCGCCCGGCGCGGCTCAAGGGCTGCGGCGCCAACCAGAGCGTCAACCAGGAGGTGTTCCTGGTGGGCAGCTGCCGCTGGCGGGGCGACGGCGACCCGCAGGGGCTCACCGCCATGGCCCCTGCGGAGCTGGAG
>NZ_JAYGHZ010000063.1:0-7542 GCF_034931285.1 Synechococcus sp. BA-120 BA3 | reverse complement strand
TGGTCGTTGTCAGCGGTGCCGGCCTGGCCGGCACCGAGGCCGCCTGGCAGATCGCCGAAGCCGGGATTCCGGTGCGGCTGGTGGAGATGCGGCCCGTGCGCCCCTCCCCGGCCCACCACAGCGGCGATTTCGCTGAATTGGTCTGCAGCAACAGCTTCGGTTCCCTCTCCCCGGACCGGGCCGCCGGACTGCTTCAGGAGGAGCTTCGGCGCCTGGGATCGCTGGTGATCCGCACCGCCGATGTTCATGCGGTGCCCGCCGGCGGCGCCCTGGCCGTCGATCGGGGCCGCTACAGCGCCGCCCTCACGGCCGCCGTCGAGGCCCATCCCCTGGTGACGGTGGAGCGCCGCGAGCAGCTGGCGCTGCCCGACCCCGGCGAGATCGCCGTGCTGGCCACCGGCCCCCTCACCGGCGCCGAGCTGGCCGACGACCTGCTGCGCTTCACCGGTCGGGAGTCCTGTCACTTCTTCGATGCCGCCAGCCCGATCGTGGAGGGGGAGGGCATCGACCTGTCGGTGGCCTTCCGGGCCAGCCGCTACGACAAGGGCGACGCCGACTACATCAACTGCCCCATGGACCGGGAGCAGTACCTCGCTTTCCGCACCGCCCTGCTGGAGGCCGAGAAGGCGGAGCTGAAGGATTTCGAGCAGGAGAGCGCCACCTTCTTCGAGGGCTGCCTGCCGATCGAGGAGCTGGCCCGCCGCGGCGAGGACACCATGCGCTACGGCCCCCTCAAGCCGATCGGCCTCTGGGATCCGCGCTGGGGCGACCTGCACGACCGCGACGTGCGCCGCGCCAAGCGGGCCCACGCGGTGGTGCAGCTGCGCCAGGAGGACAGGGACGGCCAGCTCTGGAACCTCGTCGGCTTCCAGACCAACCTCAAATGGGGCGAACAGCAGCGGGTGCTGCGCATGATCCCCGGCCTGGAGCACGCCTCCTTCGTGCGCTTCGGGGTGATGCACCGCAACACCTTCCTGGAGTCCCCTGAGCTGCTGCAGCCCACCCTGCAGTTCCGCCAGCGGCCGACCCTGCTGGCCGCCGGCCAGATCACCGGCACCGAGGGCTACGCCGCCGCGGTGGCGGGGGGCTGGCTGGCCGGCACCAACGCCGTCCGCCTGGTGCGGGGCCTGCCGCCCCTGAGCCTGCCGCCCACCACCATGGCCGGCGCCCTGCTGGCCTTCATCAGCGACGCCGAGCGCAGCCACGGCGCCCGCAAGGGGGGCTTCCAGCCCATGCCCCCCAGCTTCGGCCTGATGCCGGAGCTGCCGGAGCGCATCCGCGACAAACGCCGCCGCTACGGCGCCTACCGCGACCGGGCCCTGGCGGATCTGGCCGACTGGGAGGCAGAGCGCCAGGCCGCTACGTCGGCGGTGGCGATGGCCGTGGGCTGAGCCGGCCCGCCCCCCTACGCCGGGCCGCTTCCTAGGGTCGGGCCGCTCCCGTTCGCCTGGTTCCGGTGACCGTCACCGTCCCTTCCTCCGCCGCCGCCCCCCTCACCGCGGCCGATGGCCGTCCCTGGGACGTCGTCGTGATCGGCTCAGGGATCGGCGGGCTGGTCACCGCCAGCCAGCTGGCGGCCAAGGGGGCGCAGGTCTTGGTGCTGGAGCGCTACCTGATCCCCGGCGGCAGCGGCGGCAGCTTCCAGCGCGAGGGCTACACCTTCGACGTCGGCGCCTCGATGATCTTCGGCTTCGGCACCCAGGGCCACACCAACCTGCTCACCCGCGCCCTAGCCGACGTGGGCGAGCACTGCGAGACGATCCCCGACCCCGCCCAGCTGGCCTACCACCTGCCCGGCGGCCTGTCGGTGGCGGTCGACCGCGACTACGAACGCTTCCTGGCCGATCTCACCGCCCTGTTTCCCCATGAGGCCAAGGGCATCCGCGCCTTCTACGACACCTGCTGGCAGGTGTTCCGCTGTCTCGACGCCATGCCCCTCCTCTCGCTGGAGGACCCCGCCTACCTGGCCAAGGTGTTCTTCCGCGCGCCCCTGGCCTGCCTGGGCCTGGCCCGCTGGCTGCCGGTGAACGTGGGGGCGGTCGCCCGCGCCCACATCAGCGATCCGGCCCTGCTCAAGTTCATCGACATGGAGTGCTTCTGCTGGTCGGTGATGCCAGCCGATCGCACGCCGATGATCAACGCCGGCATGGTGTTCTCCGATCGCCATGCCGGTGGCATCAACTACCCGAAAGGCGGCGTCGGGGTGATCGCCGAGAAGCTGGCGGCAGGCCTGCGCAGCCACGGCGGCGAGATCCGCTACCGCTCGCGGGTGGTGAAGGTGCTGCTGGAGGGCGAGGGACCCCAGGCCCGCGCTGTGGGGGTGCGGCTGGCCAGCGGTGAGGAGATCCGCGCCCGGCGGGTGGTGAGCAACGCCACCCGCTGGGACACCTTCGGCTCCCTGGTGGATGAGGCCCACACCCCGCCGGCCGAGCGCACCTGGCGGCGGCGCTACCGCCCATCCTCCTCCTTCCTCTCCCTGCACCTGGGGGTGCGGGCGGAGGCGATCCCCCACGGCAGCCATGTCCACCACCTGCTGCTGGAGCGCTGGGAGGACATGGAGGCCGAACAGGGGGTGATCTTCGTCTCGATCCCCACCCTGCTGGATCCCTCCCTGGCCCCGGCCGGCCACCACATCGTGCACACCTTCACCCCCTCGGAGATGGACACCTGGCAGGGGCTGGCCCCGGCGGCCTACCGGGCCGCCAAGGAGGCCGCCGCCACCCGGCTGATCCGCCGCCTGGAGGCGATCCTGCCGGGCCTGGAGGGGGCGATCACCCACCGGGAGATCGGCACCCCCCGCAGCCACCGCCGCTTCCTGGGCCGCCACGGCGGCAGCTACGGGCCGGTCCCGGCCCTGCGGCTGCCCGGCCTGCTGCCGATGCCCTTCAACCGCACCGCCATCCCCGATCTCTACTGCGTCGGCGATTCCTGCTTCCCCGGCCAGGGCCTTAATGCGGTGGCCTTCAGCGGCTTCGCCTGCGCCCACCGCATCGGCGCCGACCTGGGCCTCAATCCCTGGAACCTGCCGGCCTGAAACACCCCATGGTTCCCGACCATCGCCTGCACTGCGTCGTGCGACCGCAACCGCCGGCCGCCGGCGAGGGCCTGCGGCTGGGGATCTGGCAGGGCAGCGGCAGCGCCGCCACCGCCGAGGCCGTCGAAGCGAACCTGGAGCGCCTGGAGCAGGTCTGCGAGCTGGCGGCGGGCCACGGGGTGCAACTGCTGGCCTTCCCCGAGCTCTATCTGAGCGGCTACATCGTCACGCCCGCCATCGCGCGGCAGCTGGCCGAACCCATGGACGGCCCCAGCCTGGCTCGGGTGGCCGCCGCGGCGCGCCGCCATGGCCTGGCGGTGGCCTGTCCGTACCCCGAACGGGCAACCGTGGCCGGTGAGGAGCGCCTCTACGACGCCATCGCCCTGTTCGACCGGGACGGCAGCCTGCTGCGCAACTACCGCAAGACCCACCTGTGGGGGCCGGATGAGAAGCGCTGCTGGAGTGCCGGATACCGCCATCCCGAGGAGGGCGCGGCCTTCACGGTGCAGCCGGTGAACGGGGTGGGGGTGGGCCTGCTCAACTGCTACGAGGCCGAGTTCCCCGAGCTCACCCGTCGCCTGGCGTTGGCGGGGGCCCGGCTGGTGCTGATCCCCACGGCCGCCGATGTCTGGGCCGAGCTGAGCACCGGGGAGCGCACCGACCGCCCCTATCCGGACGTGTCCCGCACCCTGATCCCCGCCCATGCCTTCCAGAACGGCTGCTTCGTGGCCTACGCCAACCGCTGCGGCGAGGAGACGGTGAACGGCCGGGTGATGGCGGCCTACCTGGGCAACAGCGTCATCTGCGGTCCCCATGGCGATCTGCTGGCGGCCGCCCGGCCCGAGCCCACCCTGCTGATCGCCGACTGCCGGCCCGGCGAGTACGGCCCCACCCACCCCGCCGCCACCCGCTACCACGAGGATCTGCGGCCCGATCTCTACTGACAGCGGCCCAGCCACCAGCCGGCCACGCCGGCGGAGACGCGGCGGTAACCTGTGTAAACATTTGTTGCGTATCCATGGCGGCCCCGATTCCCAGCTCCTCCGACCTGGCGCGCTACCTGGAGGCCCGCGGTGAGATGGGCAAGCCGTGGGTGTGGCACCTGCTGCGGCTCAGCAAGCTCAAGGAGGCCAAGGACACCATGGAGCCCAATGAGTACGTCGAACGGCTCGGCGAGGCCCACGCCGACCTGATGCGGCTGGGTGAGTTCTGGAAGGGTCGGGAGGCGGAGGTGTTCGGAGGCCGCTACCAGCCCTCCGAGATCATCGAGCCGCTTCCCGGATCCCCCGAGGACCGATGAGCCCCACCCCGACGGCCCAGCGCTATCCGATGGCGCCGCTGATCCGGTTCACCCTGCTGGCCCTCTACCTGGCCCTGGTCCTGCCTCTGCCGGTGCTGGCGCCTGAATCCCTGCGGCTGCGCCTGCTGCTGGCCGCCGTCACCGGGCTGGTCCTGGTGGTCGCCATCACCAGTGAGCGGGTGGAGCTCGACGAACGGGAGCTGCGGGTGGGCCATCCTCCCTGGTGCTCCTGGCTGCTGCGCCGCGGCTGGCAGCTGTCCTGGGATCGCATCACCGCCCTCACACCGGTCACCACCAGCCAGGGGGGCAGGGTCTACTACGTGCGCAGTGTGGGCGAGCAGGGCGACCGCAGCGGCGCCGCCTGGTTGCTGCCCCAGCGGGTGGCCCGCTTCGAGGACTTTCTGCAGCGCTTCAGCGCCGCCACGGGTATTGCCACCGAGGGGATCGGCCGGATCAGCCCGCCCTGGACCTACCGGCTGCTGGCCCTGCTCTGCGGTCTGCTGCTGGCAGGGGAAGTCATTGCCCTGATCACTCACCCGCTCTGAGACGCTCCCGGGTGGGCAGAGATGTCCCTAGTTGAGGCGGGAGGAGCTGCTGGGGGATGCGACCAGCAGGCCGGAGCTGGAGGCCCCGGCAGCGTCCTCGCTGAGCTCCGGCAGGGTGTCCAGGCTGAAGCGATAGCCCTGCTGGCGCATCGTTTCGATGGCGCCGCCCTCGCCAAGGCCGGCCTGTTCAAGCTTGCGGCGCAGGGTGAGCACCTGGGTGTCGACCGAGCGGGGGCCGCCGCTGAAGGGGGGCCAGGCCATGCGCAGCAGCTCCTGGCGGCTGCGCACCACCCCCGGGGGCATCAGCAGCGCACAGAGGAGGGCGAATTCCCGTGGGCTGAGTTCCACCGGCTGGTCCCGCAGGGTCACCTGGCGCAGCAGCAGGTGAACTTCAAGCGGGCCCACACAGACCCGTTCCTGGAGTCCGCTGCCGCTGCGGCGCAGCAGGGTGCGGCAGCGGGCCGCCAGCTCCTCGAGGCCGAAGGGCTTGCGCAGCACGTCGTCGGCGCCGGCATCCAGCAGGGCCACCACGGGCTCGGATCCGGAGCGGGCCGTGAGCACCATCACCTGGCAGTGCAGCTGGGCGGCCAGACGCAAGGCCGAGGTTTCCTCGAGCAGTTCGGCGCTCACCAGCAGATCGGGGGACTGCTCCTGGCAGATCTCCAGGGCTTCGCGGGCGGTGGCGACAGCCGCTGCCAGGTGGCCATCCTGACGGAGACGCTGGGCGAGCACCGTGCGGAGCGTCGCGTGGGGATCCACGACAAGCACTCTGCGAGGGGTTCCTCCTGGATCGGTCAGCTTGTCCTGGGCCACGGGCATCACCTCGGCATCACGATGAAATCAGAAGCGGAAGTGCCGACAGCCGATTGAGTGTGTCAACGCTAACTGGAAATGTGCGGGGACGCCGGTAACGGGCGATGCCTTGTCAACTGTCCGCTCCCGGATGACGGTCACGGCACGGCAGGATGGTGCCATCCGCCGGCTTTCGCCGCCACAATGACGCCAGGGGCCCGACCCCAGCCATGACAGCACTCCAACACCCCGACGCGATCCGCCACTTCCAGTCCCTGTGTGATGCCTGCCAGGCCCTGTCCGACCGTCACCACGGACCCTCCGAGCTGCGGCTTTACGCGGACGGCTACCTGCATGCCCTGCGGCGCACGGCCGTGCTGGACCACCAGTCCCAGCGCCGTCTGGAGGAGCTGATCGACCGCTGGATCCAGGACCCGTCCAGCTTCCTGGGGCCCGATGGCCAGCCGCGCCTGCTGATGGAGCGCAGCCGCTACTGAGCGGCCGCGGACAACCGGGCCGCCGTCGCGATGGTCCGGTCGGGGTCCTCAGGAGGCCAGGGCCACTTCGAGCTTCTCGCGCAACTCGCCGCTGTTGTACATCTCGATCAGGATGTCGGAGCCGCCGAGGAACTCCCCTTTCACATACACCTGGGGAATGGTGGGCCAGTCGGAGAACTCCTTGATCCCCTGGCGGATCTCCATGTCGGAGAGGACGTCGAACGTCTCGAAAGGGACACCGAGCGACTGCAGGATCTGGACGACGTTGTTAGAGAATCCACACTGAGGCATCAGTTTGTTGCCCTTCATGAAGACCACCACCGGGCTGGCGCTGATCAGGGCGTCGATGCGTTGACGGGTGCTGGCATCCATGGTCGGAATCGCGGAGGGGAACGTCAGGAGGGAAGGGAGGTCTGCAGCGCCAGGGCATGGATCGCCTCGCTGGCCAGCTCGCTGCGCAGGGCGCCGTAGACGAGCTGGTGCTGGCGCACCCGGTTGAGACCGGCGAAGGCACCGGACACCACCCGCACCTGCAGGTGATCGCCACCCCCGGTGAGATCCTCCACCTCGACGGCGGCATCGGGGAGCGCGCGCAGGATCGCGTCCTTGACCTGCTCCGGTTGCACCATGGCGGCGGGGATCGTGAAGATGACAGACGGCTGGAATCTAAGGATGATCACCCACCGGCGGTCGATCCCGGGGCGTTGTAGGGGGTGATCACGAAACCCAGCTCCACCAGCTGCTGGTAGGCCTTGCGGCCGCCCTCGTTGGTGGGGGTCATGATCTTCACCACCTCCACCAGCAGGGGGATCGCCACCTCGGGCTCGTTCTGGCGGCGGAACAGGGCCGCCAGCCGCAGGTTGGAATCGGCCAGGAGCGTCAGGGCCTCCCGCCCCTTGTCGTCCATCTCGCGGGGGATGCGGGCGTCGAGACCGCGGAAGGAGCCGCTCAGGTCGCGGTAGAAGCCGAGCAGGCGGCGGCTGGCATCGCGGGCCAGGTCGTAGAGGCGCCGGCCCTCGGCCAGGTTGCCGCTGGCCACCGCCGCGTCGCCCCGCGCCAGGAGGGTCTTCACCGAAGAGAGGTTGAGATCGGTGCCGGCGGGCTGGACCGTCTGGGGGGTGGCCTGGGCCCGGGCCGGCGGCTGCAGGAGCGGCTGGGCGAGGGCCAGCAGGGCCAGGCAGCTGCCGCAGACCCCGGCCAGGCCCGATGGCCGGGCGGATCGAAGGGAAGAAACGGCGGAAGGCCTGATCACGTCGACGCCTGACGGGTAACGGGCGAACTTTACGGGGAGCCGATCGGGCGACCCACCACGGCGCGGGCCGCTTGCTCGGCCGACTCCATGGCGGCGGCGAGCTCGGCGCTGAAGTCCAGGGC
>NZ_JAYGHZ010000062.1:0-7630 GCF_034931285.1 Synechococcus sp. BA-120 BA3 | reverse complement strand
GCCCCCGCCCTGGCGGCGCCCCCGTCGGCGGCCCAGCTGCAGGCCCTGGAGAGCGCCCTGAACAGCAGCTCCGACACGGCCCTGGCGGGTCTGCTGCAGGCCGGCCCCGGCCTCGATCCGGCCCAGCTGGAGAACCGTCGCCGCCTGCTGCGTCAGCAGTTCCCCGATGCCCGCTGGCAGCTGAGCTCCGGCACCCAGCTGCGGAGCGGCCAGCCCACGGTCACCCTGCGGGTGGAGGGCACCCGGCGCCAGGGCGGCACCACCTACCGGCTGGAGGCGGAGCAGTTGCTTGCCCTGCAGAGCGACGGCACCCGCATCAACGGCCAGACCGTGCTGCGGGAGAAATCTCTGCTGCGCAGCGGTGAGAAGCCCCTGCCGGTGAGCCTGCTGATCCCCGACGCGGTGCTGACCGGCCAGCGCTACGACGTCGACGTGATCTTCGACGAACCGCTCGACGGCGCCCTCGCCGCGGGCGGCATCACGGCCATCACCCCCCAGCAGCAGGCGACGATGGCCAGCCCCAGCCTGGAACTGGGCGCCCTCGGCGGCGGCGGCCTGTTCAAGATCGTCCAGGCCCCCCTGTCCCCCGGCTCCCAGACCTGGGCGGTGCTGCTGGTCCATCCCGACGGCATTGTCAGCGCCACCAAGCGGGTGCGGGTCGTCGCCGATCGCCAATCGCTCGAGCCCTGAGCCATGGGCCGACCGCATCGGATCTGGGTGGTGGATGACGATCCGGAGCTGCGCCAGCTCCTGTCCACCTACCTCGCTGAGCAGGGCTACGAGGTCCGCTGCATGGGGGACGGCGCCCAGCTGATGGCCCGGCTCGAGGGTCAGCGCCCGGATCTGCTGGTGCTCGACCTGATGCTCCCCGGCGACGACGGCCTCACCCTGCTGCGGCGCCTGCGGGACGGGGCCGACGACCTGCCGGTGCTGATGCTGACGGCCCGGGCCGATGCGGTGGATCGCATCATCGGCCTGGAGCAGGGGGCCGACGACTACCTGGCCAAGCCCTTCCTGCCCCGCGAACTCACCGCCCGCATCGAGGCCGTGCTGCGCCGCCGCGGCACCCTGCCCGGTGGTTTGCCCCAGCCCGACGGGGCCCGGATCGCCTTCGCCGACCTGGAGGTGGACCTGGCCGCCCGCACCCTGGAGCGCCATGGGGAGGCGCTGACGATCACCGGCGGCGAATTCGCCCTGCTGGCGGCCTTCGTGCAGCACCCCCACCGGCCCCTGTCGCGGGAGCGGCTGATCGAGCTGGCCCGGGGCCCGGGCAGCGACACCGACAGCCGCAGCATGGACGTGCAGGTGTCACGGCTGCGGCGGTTGATCGAACCGGAGCCGGCCCGGCCCCGCTACGTGCAGACGGTCTGGGGCTACGGCTACGTGTTCGTCCCCGATGGCAAGCCCCGCCAGTCCTGAGCGGCGGCGGCCGTCGCTCCGGCGCACCCTGGGGTACCTGCTGGCGGGCTCCGGTGCCGCCGCCTTCTGCCTGCTGCTGCTGCAGCTGCTGCTGGGACGCCGGCTGGCCCAGCAGCAGCTCGTGCAGACCGGCTCGGAGGTGGCCGCCAACGTGGTGCTGGGGGAGGTGGCCCTGGAGCGCTTCAGCCCCGAGGTGCTCAGCCAGATCAGCGGCATGCAGCTGGTGGTGGGCCAGCGGCCGGAGCCGACGGCCATCCCCGGCCGCGGGGGGGACCGGCGGCTGCGCTGGCAGACCCTGCGGATGCAGACGGAACTCTGCCGCCGCCTGGGCCGCTGCCCGCTGGTGCTGCCGGCCTCCTCGCCGCGGCGGGGGGTGTGGGTGGAGTTGGCCTCCCCCCTGGAGCGGGTGTGGCTGTTCGTCTCCCTTCCCTCCCCCCGCGGCTGGCCGCCCGACCCCCTGCTGCTGAGCCTGTCCATCGGCCTGGGGGCCCTCGGGGCGGTGCTGCTCTATCTCACCCTGGAGATCCAGCGGCCCCTGACCCGCCTGCAGGAGGCCCTGGCTGATGTGGGCCTCGAGGCCCTGCCCCAGGCCCTGCCGGACCAGGGCGCCCCGGCGGTGCGCCAGCTGATGGCCCGCTTCAACGCCATGCTGCTGCGGTTGGAGGATTCCGGCCGGGAGCGCACGACGATGCTGGCCGGCATCGCCCATGACCTGCGCAGTCCCCTCACCCGGTTGCGTCTGCGCCTCGCCCTCGCCGCCGACGGGCCGATGGCGCCGCAGGAGCTGGAGCGGGCCCACGCCGACATCCGTTCGATCGAGCGGATCACGCGCCAGTTCATGATCTTCGCCGGCGCCGAAGCCGACGAGACGCCAGTGCTGGTACCCCTTGATGCCCTGGTGGCCGAGGCGGCGGCAGCCGTGGGAGAGGTGCCCCTGGAGCTGGATCTGGAACCGCTGGTGCGCCGGGTCCGCCCGATCGCCGTGGCGCGGGCGGTGGGCAACCTGCTCGACAACGCCCTCACCTACGGCCGGCCGCCCCTGCGGGTGGTGCTGCGCCCCCTGGGGCCGGGGGAGGGGGAGGGCCGGCCCCAGGGGGAGGCCGCCGCGGTGGAGAGCGGCTTCGAGATCCAGGTCTGGGACTGCGGCGAGGGCATCGACCCGCAGCAGTGGAATAAGGCCATGACCCCGTTCCAGCGCCTCGACCAGGCCCGTGGCGGAGAGGGGCATTGCGGCCTGGGCCTGGCCATCGCCGCCAAGGTGGCCCGCGACCACGGCGGCGACCTGCGCCGGCTGGAGGCGGCGGCGACCGACGACCTGCCGCCGGGACGGTTCGCCGTGGCGCTGCGGGCCTGGCCCCTGGCCGGGGGGTGAGGGGGCTTCAGTTGCATCCGGTCACATCTGGCCGGTGGTCAGTCTGATCGCCGTCACACCTGCCGGTCACCATGGATCTGTTCGTGAATTTCCCTCCCGTGCCCTCCACCCTGCTTTCCCCCCTCCGCGTCGCCGTGCTGGCGATGGTCCTGGGCTCCTCCGGTGTCGCCATGGCCCAGAGCGGCCCCACCCCGGCCGCCCGTCCCACGCCGGCCCAGATGCAGAGGATCTTCCCCGAGCAGAAGCGCCTGGCCCTCAGCGACCAGCAGGCCCGCATCGCCATCCTCCAGCGTGGTGAGCGCTGCCTGTCAGGTGCTGGCAGCAGCGAGGCCCTGCGCACCTGCATGAAGGAACAGCGCAGCGCCAGCCAGCGCCAGCGGGAGCAGCACCGGGCGGCCATGAAGGCCCTGTTCGAGCGCAACGGCATCCCCCTGCCCCAGTGGGGCAAGGGGGACCGCAAAGGGGGCTGGGGAGAGGGCCGTGGCCCCGGCTCCGGCAGCCTCTGAGGCCGGGGCCTGCCCGGCCCTGAAGACGACGGGGCCTCAGGCCTCGTCGAGGGCGGCCACGCCGGGGAGCACCTTGCCTTCCAGCAGCTCCAGGCTGGCGCCGCCACCGGTGGAGATGTGGCTCATCTTCTCGGCCACGCCCACCTTCTCCACGGCGGCCACCGAGTCACCGCCGCCGATGATCGTGCAGCAGCCCTTGGCGCTCAGGTCGGCCAGGGTGTGGGCGATGGCGTTGGTGCCGGCGGCGAAGGCGTCGAACTCGAACACGCCCATCGGGCCGTTCCAGATCACGGTCTGGCAGTCGGCCAGGGCGTCCTGGAAGGTCTTCACCGAGTCAGGGCCGATGTCGAGGCCCATCCAGCCGTCGGGGATGGCGTCGATCGACGTGGTCTGGCTGTTGGCGTCGGGGGCGAAGTTGTCCGCCAGCACCACATCGGTGGGCAGCAGCAGCTGGACCCCCTTGGCGGCCGCCTTGGCCTCCAGCTCCTTGGCCAGCTCCAGCTTGTCCTCCTCCACCAGGCTCTTGCCCACCGCCAGGCCGCGGGCCTTGTAGAAGGTGAAGATCATGCCGCCGCCGATCAGCACCTTGTCGCACTTGTCGATCAGGGATTCGAGCACGCCGATCTTGCTGCTCACCTTGGAGCCGCCCACGATCGCTGCCAGGGGACGCTTCGGCTCATCGATGGCCCCCTGCAGATACTGGAGTTCCTTCTCCATCAGGAAGCCGGCCACGCTGGGGCTCAGATAGTTCGTCACGCCCTCGGTGGAGGCGTGGGCCCGGTGGGCGGCGCCGAAGGCGTCATTCACATAGACGTCGGCCAGGGCGGCCAGCTTTTCGGCGAAGCCGGCGTCGTTCTTCTCCTCCTCGGCGAAGAAGCGCACGTTCTCCAGCAGCACCACATCGCCATCGGCCATGGCGGCCACCTTGGCCTCGGCGTCGGGGCCGATGCAGCTGTCGGTCTTGGTCACGGGCTTGCCCAGCAGCTCGCTGAGGCGGGCCGTCACCGGGGTGAGGCGCATGGACTCGTTCACCTGCCCCTTGGGACGGCCGAAGTGGGCGGCCAGCAGCACCCGGGCGCCATGGTCGATCAGGTGGCGCACCGTGGGCAGGGCGGCCCGGATGCGGGTGTCGTCCGTGATCGCCCCGGCGTCGTCGAGGGGCACGTTGAAGTCGACCCGAACCAGCACCCGCTTGCCGCGGAGATCGTCGGCGCTGAGGCTGGAGAGGGATCGCTTCGCCATGATTACGGATAAGGAAAGGCGGGGGGACATTAGCCTCCGGCGCCGCCCGCCCCGCCGCCGCCGCGATTCGGTTCTTCCCACCCCCGCTGCCTGGCGGCCGCAACGGTCGGCGCTAGGACAAGAGGGCCGGGCCTTCCGCCATGTTCGACACCGTCCTGTTCCCCATCGACCAGAGCCGCCAGACGATGGAAACGGCGGCCGTCGCCCTGCAGCTCGCCCAGCGCCACGGCAGCCGTGTGGTGCTGCTGTCGGTGGTCGAGGCCGAAGAAGGGGTGATGCACGATCCGGCCGATGTGGCCCGCCTGCTGGAGCAGGCCCGCGCCAGCTTCACCCAGGCCGGCGTGGCCTGCGAGGTGCTGGAGCGGGAGGGAAAGCCGGCCTTCGTCATCGGTGATGTGGCCGATGAGATCAACGCCGATGTGATCGTCATGGGCACCCGCGGCATCACCCTCGAGGGCGACCACCAGAGCACCGCCGCCCGGGTGCTCCAGCTGGCGCCCTGTCCGGTGCTGGTGGTGCCCTGATGCCGGACGTCGGCGACACGGTCCGCCTCAGTACTGCCGCCCCACCGATCCAGTGGTACCCGGGCCACATCGCCAAGGCGGAGAAGGCCCTCAGCGCCAACCTGGAGAAGGTGGACCTGGTGATCGAGGTGCGCGACGCCCGCATCCCCCTGGCCACCGGGCACCCGCGGCTGCAGCGCTGGATCCGGGGCAAGCAGCATCTGCTGGTGATCAACCGCCGCGACATGGTCAGCCCGGCGGCCCGTCTGGCCTGGGATGGTTGGTTCCGCCAGCGGGGGGAGGTGCCCTGGTGGTGCGACGCCAAGGTCGGCACCGGCGTCAAGCAGCTGCAGCAGGCGGCGATCCGGGCCGGTGAGACCCTCAATGCCCGCCGGGCCGGCCGGGGCATGAAACCGCGCCCCGTGCGGGCCCTGATGCTCGGCTTCCCCAACGTGGGCAAGTCGGCGCTGATCAACCGGCTGGTGCGCCAGAAGGTGGTGGAGAGCGCCCGCCGCGCCGGGGTCACCCGCAGCCTGCGCTGGGTGCGGCTGGGCCAGGACCTCGACCTGCTCGACGCCCCCGGCGTGCTGCCGCCCCGCCTCGATGACCAGCTCGCCGGGCTGCGCCTGGCCCTCTGCGACGACATCGGCCAGGCCTCCTACGACGGCGAGGCGGTGGCCCAGGCCTTCCTGCGCCTGCTGGCCCAGCTGGAGCCGGTGGCGGCAGCCGGGGTGGCGCCGGGGCTGCTGGAGCGGCGCTACGGGGTGACGGTGCCGCCCTTGCCTGGCGTGGATCCCGAGCGACCGATCCCCGATGCCGAAGCCTGGCTCGCGACGGCGGCGGCCCGCCACACCAGCGGCGACACCGCCCGCATGGCCCAGCGCCTGCTCGACGATTTCCGCCGCTCCCTGCTGGGGCCGATCGCCCTGGAGCTGCCTCCCCCGGCTCCGGCCCCCCATCCCCCGGGTCCGGCCCCCCAGGAGTCGCCCCCCGGCTGATGGGCGCGTTCGGGGAAGGCGAAGGGGAGCTGCTGACGCTCCATTACCCGAAGCCGCTGCCGATGCGGCTCGACCGCTGGCTGGTGTCCCAGCGGCCCGAGCAGAGCCGGGCCCGCATCCAGAAGTTCATCGATGCGGGCTACGTGCGGGTCAACGGCGTCACGGGCCGGGCCAAGACGCCCCTGCGCACCGATGACACCGTCGAGCTGTGGATGCCGCCACCGGAGCCCCTGCCCTATCTGGTGCCCCAGCCGATGGCGCTGGATGTGCTGTTCGAGGACGAGCATCTGATCGTCATCAACAAGCCCGCCGGGCTCACGGTCCATCCGGCTCCCGGCAACAAGGACGGCACCCTGGTGAACGGCCTGCTGCACCACTGCCCCGATCTGCCGGGCATCGGCGGCGAGATGCGGCCGGGCATCGTGCACCGCCTCGACAAGGACACCACCGGCTGCATCGTCGTCGCCAAGAGCCAGGAGGCGCTGGTGAAGCTGCAGGTGCAGATCCAGAAGCGCATCGCCTCGCGGGAGTACCTGGCGGTGGTGCATGGCCGGCCCGCGTCCGAGAGCGGCACGATCGTGGCGGCCATCGGCCGCCATCCGGTCGATCGCAAGAAGTACGCCGTGGTGACCGACAGCAGCGGACGCCATGCCTGCACCCACTGGCGCCTGATCGAACCCCTCGGCGACTACGCCCTGCTGCGCTTCAAGCTCGACACGGGCCGCACCCACCAGATCCGGGTGCACTGCGCCCACACGGGACACCCGATCGTGGGGGATGCCACCTACGGCCGCTGCCGCAAGCTGCCGGTGGCGCTGAGCGGCCAGGCCCTGCACGCGGTGCGGCTGGCCCTGGACCACCCGATCAGCGGTGAGCGGCTGGTGTGTGAGGCGCCCCTGCCGGAGGTGTTCGAGACGCTGTTGCTGGCCCTGCGGCGGCGGTCGTCCTGAGGGCGTTGCTGCGGCAGACTTGAAACCCTGGATCCCGGTGTCATGGTCCCGCCGCCGCGACGGCTGTTCGTCGACCAGTTCTTCGTCGGCTGGGTGTATGGCCCCTGGGTGGTGGCCGGCCTGCTGGTGATCCTGGCGCTGCGGCTCCTGCTGGCGGAGGATTTCAACCTGCACAGCCACGCCTGGGGGCTGTTCGGCAACGCCGCGATCTGCTTCTCGATCGGCTGCGTCTGCAAGCTCTCCTGGGCCATGGCGCGGGTCGGCGCCGTGCGCCAGCTGGAGCAGCAGCTGCGCCGGGAGCTGGGCCTGCGCTGATGGCGATGACCCGCTCCCAGCTCGGCCTGGTCGTCACCCTGCCCTGGCTGGCCGCCGGGGTGGTGCTGCTGGCGATGACCCGTATCCAGGGGGAGACCCGCCAGACCCAGCTGGGGCTGTTCGGCAGTGCGGCGATCTGCTTCTCGATCGGCTGCCTGGCCCGAACCAGCCTGGGTCTGCACGATCTGGCGCAGGGCCGCAGCACGGCCGTCCCTCCGGCCGCCCTGCCTGGGGCCTGTCTCTTTTCCACATCTGACGCTGCCGACGAGGTGCCTCGTGTGGATCTCGGGGGGTTGGTAATCGCTGAAAACAAAACAGATCGATA
>NZ_JAYGHZ010000061.1:0-7746 GCF_034931285.1 Synechococcus sp. BA-120 BA3 | reverse complement strand
GGCGAGGGCCGCCCCCAGGCCAGCGCCGCCGGGGGCGCCCGCCGCCCCCGGGGAGCGGCCACCCGCCGGGTGGTGGAGATCCAGCCGATCCCCACCGGCCGCATGCTCACGGTCTATCTCCTGCTCTGCGCGGCCCTGGTCGGGCTGGCGGGACGGCTGGCCTGGCTGCAGGTGGTGCAGGCCCCCGTTCTCCAGGCCCGGGCCAAGGCCATTCAGACCCACGCGATCACCCCCATCGGCAAGCGGCGCACCATCGTCGACCGGATGGGGCGGCTGGTGGCCCTCGACGAGGAGCGCTACACCCTCTGGGCCCACCCGCGCTACTTCAACCTCCCCGGCGACGAGCCCCAGCAGATCCGTCCCCCCGCTGATGTGGTCAGGGAGGTGGCCAAGGTGCTGGCCAAGCCGCCGGCCGCCCTGCTGGAGACCATCGGCAGCCGCCGCAGCGGCGTCAAGCTCGCCACCGGCCTGGATCCGGAAACGGCGAACCGGGTCAAGGAGCTCGGCATCAGCGGCCTCGATCTGGAGGCCTACCCCCAGCGGGTCTACCCCCAGGGGTCCCTGTTCGCCAATGTGGTGGGCTTCCTCAACCTGGAGCGGGTCGCCCAGGCGGGTCTGGAGCAGAGCCGCGACCGCGACCTGCGCCGCCAGGAGGTGACGCTGAGCATGCGCCGCGGCGCCGACGGCACCCCCCTGCCCGACGGCCTGCAGGCCGGGGCGCTCTACGGCGACGACCTGCGGCTGCAGCTCACCCTCGACGCCCGTCTGCAGCAGGTGGCCCAGCAGGCGCTGACCAAGCAGGTGAAGCAGTGGCGTGCCAAGCAGGGCGCCGCCCTGGTGATGAATGCCCGCAACGGCGAAATCCTGGCCCTGGCCTCCACCCCCACCTACGACCCCAACCGGTTCTGGAGCTACAGCCCCGCCCTGTTCCGGGAATGGTCGGTGCAGGATCTCTATGAGCCCGGCTCCACCTTCAAGCCCATCAACCTGGCCCTGGCCCTGCAGGAGAAGGCGATCCGCCCCGGCGACAAGGTGAACGACGTGGGCCAGCTGACGATCGGTGGCTGGCCGATCTTCAACCACGACCGTCGCGCTAACGGCCTGATCGACTACCCCACGGTGCTGCAGGTGTCCAGCAACGTGGCGATGGTGAAGGCCATGGCCCAGGTGAAGCGTGATCGCTTCTGGCACTGGCTGCGGGCCTTCGGGATCGACGAAATGCCGGACACGGACCTGCCCGGGGCGGTGGCCGGCCAGCTGAAGAGCCGCAGCGAATTCACCTCGGCGCCGATCGAGCCGGCCGTCGCCGCCTTCGGCCAGGGCTTCTCCCTCACCCCCCTCAAGCTGCTGCAGCTGCACGGGATGCTCGCCAACGGCGGCCGGCTGGTGAGCCCCCACATCACCCGCGGTCTCCGCTCCGGCGATGCCCTGGCCAGCGCCACCTCCCCGACGGGCGTCCAGCTGCTCGATCCGGCCATCACCCGCACCGTCGTCAAGTGGATGGAATCGGTGGTGGAGAACGGCAAGGGCATGAAGATCCCCGGCTACCGGATCGCCGGCAAGACGGGCACGGCCCAGAAGGCCCGCAACGGGGTGTACATCCCCGGCGCCCGGATCTGCAGCTTCGTGGCGATCCTGCCGGCGGGTGATCCCAGCTACGTGGTGCTGGTGGTGGTCGACGAGCCCCAGGGGGGCAACGCCTACGGCTCCACCGTGGCCCTGCCGGTGGCCCGTCAGATCGCCGAGGCCCTGCTGGTGATCGAGAAGGTGCCGCCCACCGAGCCCACCACCCGGATCACCGCCAAAGCCACGCGCTCCTGAGCCGCCCTGTCCTCATTCCCACAACCCCGGTGCCTCGCCGCGGGGGGCCATGGCTAGCGTCGGAGCCAGCAGACATCGCGCCCGACCCCGTTCCACGATGGCCAACCTTCTCGAACAACTGGCCGCCATGACCGTGGTCGTGGCCGACACCGGCGACATCGACGCGATCCGCCAGTTCACGCCGCGGGATGCCACCACCAATCCCTCCCTGATCCTGGCCGCCGCCCAGATCCCCACCTACCAGGACCTGATCGACCGCTCCCTGCGCGAATCCCGGCAGGTGATCGGCGCCGAGGCCCCGGCCGAGGATGTGGTGCGCGAGGCCATCGACGAGATCAGCGTCACCTTCGGCAAGGAGATCCTCAGGATCGTCCCGGGCCGGGTCTCCACCGAGGTGGATGCGCGCCTCAGCTACGACACCGAGGCCACCATCACCAAGGCCCGCAAGCTGATCGGCCTCTACGCCCAGGCGGGCATCGGCGCCGACCGGGTGCTGATCAAGATCGCCTCCACCTGGGAGGGGATCAAGGCGGCGGAGGTGCTTGAGCGTGAGGGCATCCACTGCAACCTCACCCTGCTGTTCGGCTTCGCCCAGGCCGTGGCCTGCGCCGAGGCGGGCATCACCCTGATCTCCCCCTTCGTGGGGCGCATCCTCGACTGGTACAAGAAATCCACCGGTCGCGACAGCTATCCCGGGGCGGAAGATCCCGGCGTGCTCTCGGTGACGCGCATCTTCAACTACTTCAAGACCCACGGCTACGGCACCGAGGTGATGGGGGCCAGCTTCCGCAACATCGACGAGATCGTCGAACTCGCCGGCTGCGACCTGCTGACCATCTCCCCGGCCCTGATGGACCAGCTGCGCCAGAGCGACGGCCTGCTGGAACGGCGCCTCGATGCCGCCCATCCGGGGCCCAGCGAAGATCGTATCCACGTGGACGAAGCCACCTTCCGCACGATGATGGCCGCCGACGCCATGGCCAGCGAGAAGCTGGACGAGGGCATCCGGGGCTTCTCCAAGGCGATCGAGACCCTCGAAGGCCAGCTGGCCCATCGCCTGGCCGTGATCGAGGGCGGGGCCGCCTTCACCCATGCGGTTCACGAGATCTTCCTGCTCAACGATCTCGACGGTGACGGCTGCATCACCCGGGAGGAATGGCTCGGCAGCGATGCTGTCTTCGATGCCCTCGACACCGATAACGACGGCCGCCTCGCTCCCGAGGATGTGCGCGGCGGCCTGGGAGCGCCGCTGGCGATCAGCCGCTGAGGGCCGGTCCTTTCGCCATCGGCCGTTCCTTGAACGGTTGTTCACCTTGATGGGCAAGGATGGGACCCCTCCCTTTCCGCGAATGGCCCACACCGTCCATGCCCTCGACACCATGCGCGCCCTTGCCGACAAAGGTGAGGTGCGGGATGTCGAGGCCGGTTCCGTCATCTTCCGGGCTGGTGAACCCGGGGACTGCATGTTCGGCCTGCTGGAGGGGACGGTGCGGCTGAGCTGGAACGCCGATGCCGGCCACGAGGACATCCGGGCCGGGGACGTGTTCGGGGCCGGGGCCCTGGTCACCCAGGACCACCGCCGCTACGGCCATGCCACGGCCCTCACCCCCTGCCGGCTGCTGGTGATGAACCGCGAGAAGTTCCTGTTCGCCGTCCAGGAGGCGCCCATGTTCGCCATCGAGCTGCTGGGCTCCATCGACCAGCGCCTGCGGGACCTCAAGGGGGTGACCCGTAACTGAGCACGGTCGGCCCTCGGCAGCGAGCCTGGCCGCTCAGCCCCGCTGGAACAGCAGCCGGCGGATGACCCGCTGGGCGATCTCGCCGTAGCCCATCTCCCCCGAGAGGATCTGGGCGATGCGTTGCGGCGCGGTGGGCCGCTTGATGCCGAGCTGAAAGCCCACCCGCGGCACCCGGTAGAAGACCTGGGCGATGCGTTTGCCCCAGGCCATCGAATCGCCCCAGGCCTCGCGCATCCGCAGGCTGTACTGCTCCAGGGCAGGGCCATCGCCATCCAGCCACCGGTCGAGGGCTGCGGCCGCCTCGCAGCCGCTCAGCAGGGACGGGCGCAGGCCCTCGGCCAGGAAGGGATCGCAGAGCGAGGCGGCGTCTCCGACCGCCACCAGGCCCGGACCATGGAGGGGGTGGTGGCCGTTCCAGAGGCGCAGCTGGCCGTGGCGCCGCTCCCCCGCCGACTCCGGCAGCCCCAGGCTGGGCAGCAGGGCGGAGAGCACTGCCCCGCTGTCGGCCTCCTGCTGGCCGACGAAGGTGCCCACTCCGATGCTGTAGCCGCCCCGGCGCGGAAACACCCAGCAGAAGCCGTGGTGCACCAGGCCGAACTCGAACCGTGCCATGTCGGCGGGATCGGGATCCGCCGCCACCTCCACCGACACGGTGGCGGCGAACCGGGGCCGGGCCGGCCCCAGGCCCAGGGGCGCCGCGAAGCGGGAGCCGGAGCCATCGGCGATCACCACGGCCCTGGCCCGCAGCCGTAGATCCCCCGGACCCGCGACCTCCCAGAGGCCATCACCGCGGCGCTCGATCCGCTCGGCCCGGCAGCCATGGCGAAGCTCGCCACCGGCCCCGACCACCTGCTGCCCCAGGAAGGCGTCAAGGACGCTGCGGCGCACGATCCAGAACGGAGCCTCCCCGGGCAGCTCCGCCGTCACCGGATCCTCCAGGCACCAGGTGAACCGCACCCGGCGGATCACCTGGTCGACGGCGGGGGCCAGATCGAAGGGGAACCAGCGCTGCACCGAGGCGGCCATGCCGCCGCCGCAGGGCTTGGAGCGCCCCGGCGCCTGGGCCTCCAGCAGGATCACCCGGCGCCCCCGGTTGGCCAGGTGGAACGCCGCAGCGCCGCCGGCGGGGCCGGCCCCGACGACGATCACGTCGGCATCGGCAGGGCTGCTCACACCTTGAGGATGTCGGCTTCCTTCTCCGCCAGGTGCTTCTCCAGCTCGGCGATGTAGCGGTCGGTCAGCTTCTGGACCTTCTCCTGCTCGTCATGGCTCTGGTCCTCGGAGAATTCGCCGTCCTTCTCCTGCTTCTTGATCCGTTCGATCCCCTCGCGCCGCAGGTTGCGCAGGCCCACCTTGCCCTCCTCGGCGTACTTGGCCGCCAGCTTGCAGAGCTCCTTGCGGCGGTCCTCGGTGAGGGGCGGGATGTTGATGCGGATCACCCGGCCGTCGTTGTTGGGGGTGAGGCCCAGATCGCTCATGGCGATCGCCTTCTCGATCAGGGCCATCGAACCCTTGTCGAAGGGCTGGATCTGGATCGTCTGGGCGTCGGGGGTGGAGATCGTCGCCAGCGACTTGAGGGGCGTTTCAGAGCCGTAGTACTCGACGGTCAGCTTGTCGAGCAGGGAGGGGTTGGCCCGACCGGTGCGGATGGTGTTGAAGGTGCGCTGGGTGGCTTCCACCGACTTGCGCATGCTGGCTTCGAGATCCATGGCAGGGGAAGGGTGGTGGGGAGGGGGCGTCAGCGGGGTGGTGCCGGCACGATGCTGGTGCCGATGGGCTCACCGGCGACCGCCCGCCCGATGTTGCCCGAGCCGAACAGGTCGAAGACCACGATCGGAATCGCATTGTCCTTGCAAAGCGCGATGGCGGTGCTGTCCATCACCTCCAGCTCGCCGCTCAGCACGTCGAGGAAGGTGAGGGTCTCGTAGCGGACCGCATCGCTGTGCTTGGCGGGATCCTTGTCGTAGACCCCGTCCACCTTGGTGGCCTTGAAGATCACGTCGGCGTTGATCTCCGCCGCCCGCAGGGCGGCCGTGGTGTCGGTGGTGAAGAAGGGGTTGCCGCAGCCGGCGCCGAAGATCACCACCCGGCCTTTTTCCAGGTGACGGATGGCCCGACGGCGGATGTAGGGCTCGGCCACCTCCTGCATCGAGATGGCGCTCTGGACGCGGGTGGGCACCCCGGCCCGCTCGAGGCCGTCCTGCAGGGTGATGGCATTCATCACCGTGGCCAGCATGCCGACGTAGTCGGCCGTGGCCCGGTCCATGCCCGCCGCCGAGCCCTTCAGGCCCCGGAAGATGTTGCCGCCGCCGACGACGATCGCCAGCTGGGTGCCGCCGGAGACCACCTCGACCACATCCTTGGCGATCGACTGAACGATGGCGGGATCGATCCCATAGCCCTGGTCACCCATCAGCGCTTCACCGCTGAGTTTGAGGAGAACGCGCCTGTAGGCCATCGGCTCGTGCGATCGGCCGAACAGTAGCAACCCCCCCTGCGCCGCCACCAGGTTGCCGGCACCGACGACACCCGCTTCACTGCTGCAAAGGAGCACCGCCATGGCCGTCGACCCGCCCGGATGTCCCGCCCCCCATGGCCCCCGCGAACCCCGCGGCCCCCGCGGCAGTGACGTGATGGCCAGGCTGACGCTCTCGGCGCTGGACCGGGCCAGCGGCAGCCCGGGGTTCTGGAGCCAGCCGGAGGTGCACCGGGCCCTGCTGGTCAGCGGGCTGTCGGTGCTGGTCTGCAGCCTGGCCCGGCTGCGGAACGACCTGGGCTGATCCCGGCGATGGCCGGGGGGGCTCAGTACTCGATGCCCGCCTGGGCCTTGACCCCCTGCTCCCGGAAGGGGTGCCGCACCACCTTCATCTCCGTGACCAGATCGGCCCGCTCCAGCAGGGCCGGAGGGGCGCCGCGGCCGGTGAGGGCCACATGGGTGAGGGGCGGGCGCAGGGCCAGACCCTCCAGCACCCGCTCGGGTTCGAGGTAGCCCAGCTTGAGGGCCACGTTGATCTCATCGAGCACCACCAGCTTGCGCTCGCCGTCGGCGAGGTAGGCGCAGGAGCGCTCCCAGGCACTGCGCACCAGCTGGCGGTCGCGCTCCCGGTCCTGGGTCTCCCAGGTGAAGCCCTCACCCAGGGCATGCCAGTGAAGGTCGTCGCCGAAACGCTGCAGGGCCCGCGCCTCCCCCGGCTGCCAGCCGCCCTTGATGAACTGCACCACCGCCACCTTGCCGCCGTGGCCGAGGGTGCGCAGCACCAGGCCCAGGGCCGCGGTGGTCTTGCCCTTGCCCTCGCCGGTGAAGACGAGCACCAGCCCCTTCTCCAGGTTGCGTTCGCCCACCCGCTGCTGCTGCACCTCGCGGCGGCGCTGCATGCGGCGGCGGTAGGCCTCCTGGTCCGCCTCGGGGGCCAGGTCGCCCCCCGGTCCCAGCTCCTCGGCCTGGCGATCCAGGGCCAGGGCGTCGTCCGTCGCGGCGGCGGGGGTCGGGGAGGCGTTCGCCGTCATGGGGAGCGGTGTCCGTTTGGGGCACTCTGGCGGAGCCGCGCCAGGGCCGTGTCGACCGCCTGCTGCTGGTCCCGCCGGGTGATCCAGTGGTGGTACGTGCGGGTGTGGATCGCCACCGAGTGGCCCATCATCCGGGCCGCCACTGTGTCCGGCAGGCCGATGTGGATCGTCCGCACGGCCCAGGCGTGGCGCAGGTCGTAGGGGGTGATCGGCAGCCCGTAGCGGCGGAACTGCTCCGCCACCCGCCGGCCCACCTGCTGCAGGGTGGTGCGGCGCAGGTCGGTGCAGACCCGGGGCAGCTCCGCGCCGCCCTCCCCCAGGCCCTCCAGGCCGAAGCGCTCCACCCAGTCGGGCTGGAACGGCCACACCTGGTGCTCCCCGGTCTTGCTGGTGGGCAGCACCCGCAGCACCCGGTCGCCCCCCGGCGCCAGGGCGGAGAGGTCGCAGAAGAACACCTCGTGGTTGCGCAGGCCGTAGGTGGCCATCAGGCCATAGGCCAGGCGCCAGCGGGGGTTGGGGATGGCCGCCACCAGCTCCAGGATGCGCGCGTCGCTGGGCAGGCCCCGGAACCGGGCCACATGCAGCCCGTAGCCGCCGCTGCGCTCGCTCCAGTCGGCCGGCAGGGGCAGCTGCAGGTGGCGGGCCAGGGCCCCCAGGGCGAGGCCGCACTGCTGGCGGC
>NZ_JAYGHZ010000060.1:0-7754 GCF_034931285.1 Synechococcus sp. BA-120 BA3 | reverse complement strand
GCGTCCAGGGCCCGCATCGTGCCGAGGGTGAAGAGCGAGACCGGCCGGCCCTGTCCGAAGGGCCGCCGTGCCGCCGGCAGCGGCGCCGCCGACATCTCAGAGGCCAGAGCTGCCCCCCTCGGGGCTGTCCTCCGGGCTCGGATCGGCCTCGGCGGCGGTGCGGCCGATGTGGCGGATCAGGTCGGCCGGGGTGGTGCGCTCCAGGAAGCGGCGGAAATCCTCCTGATCCTCGGCATCGGCCTCCGCATCCACCGGGATCGAGGCGTCGGCGACCACCTCCTCCAGCATCCAGATGCCGCTGTCGGTGCGCAGGGCCAGGGCGATGGCATCGCTGGGGCGGGCATCCAGCTCGATGGGCTGGTCGGCCGCGCTCTGGAGCTTCAGCACGGCGCGGAAGGTGTTGTCCTCGATCGTGTGGATGATCACCCGCTCCAGCCGCAGGCCGCCGGCCTCCAGCAGGCTGGCCATCAGGTCGTGGCTGAGGGGCCGGGGCGGCCGCTCCCGGTTGAGGCCCGAGAGGATGTTCTGGGCCTGGGCCTGGTCGATCCAGATCGGCACCTGCCGGCGGCCGGAAGGATCGCGCAGCAGCACGATGGGACTGCGGCTGGCCGCATCCAGGGCGATCCCGGCGACACGCATTTCAACCATGGTCGGGCCCGTTCCTCGCGCGTGTTGGTCCCCGTGAAACGATTATGGCCAGTGCCGCCGCCTCAGGGGATGTTCACCGGACTGGTGCAGGCCATCGGCAGGCTGGAGCGGAGTCCGGCCGGTGTGCGGGTGCGCACCGACCTTGGTCCCCTGGCCCTGGGGGACAGCGTCGCCGTCGACGGCGTCTGCCTCACGGTGGCCGAACGGCTGGCCGATGGCTTCCGGGCCGACGTCAGCGAGGAGACCCTGGGCCGCAGCACCCTGGCGGAGCGGGCCGCCACCGGTGGCCGGGTCAACCTGGAGCCGGCCCTGCGTCTGGCCGACCGGCTCGGAGGCCATCTGGTCAGCGGTCACGTCGATGGCCTCGGCGAGGTCACCGCCATCGAGCGGCAGTCCGGGTCCTGGCGGCTGGAGGTGGCCTGGCTGGATCCGGCCTACGGGCGCTACGTGTGCGAGAAGGCGAGCGTGGCCCTCGACGGCATCAGCCTGACGGTGGCCGGCTGCGAGCCCGATGGCAGCCGCTTCTGGATCGCCGTGATTCCCACCACCTGGAGCGGCACCACCCTGGCGGAGCGCCGTGTGGGGGACCGGGTCAATCTGGAGGCCGACCTGCTGGCCAAGTACACCGAGCGGCTGCTGCGACCAGCGACGGCCCCGCCCCAGGCCACCCTTTCCTCCACCTGGCTGGCGGAGCACGGCTGGGGCTAGGTCGCTCGCGTGCCACGACCGCGACCCATCCGCTGCGGCCACCCATCAGCGGTGCTGCAACACGTCAAGGGTCGTTGTCAGTGGAGGGCTGGTTTGTCACGCTGGCGACAGCGCGAATGGCGACGATGCTTCCCACCGAATCCCCCTCCTCCCGCCAGGCCATGGGGGCGGCCCTGCGCGCCTTCACCCTGGCCGAAGGGGTGATGCTGATCGTGCTGGGGGTGCTGGCCCTGGTCTTTCCCGTGCTGGCCTCCAGGTGGGTCACCGCCGTGGTGGCCATCGCCTTCCTGGTGGGGGGCCTGGTGGGCTGGATCAGTTCCCTGCTGCGTTCCCCCGGCCTGAGCCGGGCGATCACCTTCTGGCGCCTGGTGACCTCCACCCTGTTCCTGGTGCTGGGGGTCTGGATGATCCAGCAGATGGCCTCCGGTCCGGCGGCGGCCGCGATCCCGATGGCGGGCCTGGCCCTGGCCATCGGTGTGGTGTTCCTGGTGGAGGGGATCGTGGAGGTCCTTGTGGCGACCTCCCACCGTCACATCACCGGCTGGCGCTGGGGACTCCTGAACGGCCTGGTGACCCTCGCCCTGGGCCTGCTGATCCTCACCATGAAGTTCTGGAGCCTGCTCTGGGTGGTGGGCACCCTGGTGGGCATCAGCTTCCTGTTCAGCGGCATCGATCTGCTGCGCTTCAGTGCCAGCTTCCATCCCGAGCAGGACTGAAGGCCCGAGCGGGAGTTGGGGCGCGGAGGCCTTTGGCCGGCCTCAGGCCGTGCCGTCAGTGCTGGCGCCGTCGAGGGGCAGCAGCCAGATCGAACCGGTCTCCTTGTGGATCTCGATCCGGAACTCCTGGCCGGGCTCCAGCCCCATGCGCCGGGTGTAGGCCTGGCCGATCAGCAGGTTGCCGTTGCCGTGGACCCGGGTGCGGAACTCGGCCTGGCGCCCCTTGCCCACCCCGGCCGAGCCGCCGCCGGCGCTCGACGGCACGGGGTACCCCTTGGCGGCCACCAGGGCGCGATAGAAGTTCTTCCGGAGCACCCGGCCGCTCGGCCCCACGTAGCCGCAGGCCCGGGCGATCTGCTCCTCCGGCCGGTTGCTGAGGGAACGGGCCCGCTCCAACAGGGCCTGGCCCTCCAGCATGACGGTGCCGGCTGGACTGTCCTCATTGGCTGGTCCTTTCTGGGCACCCATCAGCCGGTCAGACGGAGACTTCTGAATTGATTGTGCCGATCGCTGTGCTGAACGGGCAACCGTCAGCGAATCAGAGCAGGTAAAGAATCCCGTAAAGCACCACCCAGATGCCGTCGACGAAGTGCCAGTAGAGCTCGGCGGCCTCCAGGCCGAAGGGGTCGGCGCTGGTGACACGGCCGCCGTTGCGGGTCTGCACCCAGACCAGCAGGATGCAGATCACCCCGAGGGTGACGTGCAGACCATGGAAGCCCGTCAGGGCATAGAAGGTGCTGGCGAAGAGGTTGTCGGTGAGGCCGAAGGGGAGGGTGAAGTACTCCACCATCTGGCCGGCCAGAAACGCTGCCCCCAGCGCTGCGGTGAGCAGCAGCCAGTTGCGGCAGGGCCCCATCCGACCCAGCAGCAGATTGCGGCCGGAACGGTGGAAGGTGTAGCTGCTGACCAGCAGCAGCATGGTGTTGATCGAGGGCAGCAGCAGTTCCAGCTCGTAGGTGGAGCCCGCCGGCAGGGGATTCACTGCACGGAAGGTGAGGTAGGCGGCGAAGAAGCCGGCGAAGGTCATGCCGTCGGCCACCAGGAAGGTGGCCAGGCCGAAGAGCCGGAGATCGGCATGGCCGCCGTGGGCCTCGGCGGCGGCCGCTTCGGCGGCGGTGGCGCTGCTGCTGGTGGCGAGGCTGGTCATGGCGGCCGGACGGTGGATGGGGGGAAGGAGCAGGGGGCAGAGGGTCAGCGGCGGCCGGCGCCACTCCAGAGGTCGCGGCCGGTGGCGGCCTGCACGCTCAGGGTGTCCTCATCGACCCCGTAACCGTAGGGGTGCTGCACCAGCGGCGCCTCACCGATCCAGTTCTCCACCGGTGGCGGCGAGGAGGTGAGCCATTCCGGCGTGAGGGCATTCCAGGGGTTGTCGCCGGCCTCCCGGCCGCGGAAGGCGCTCACGATCACGTTGTAGAGGAAGGGCAGGCTGCTGACGGCCATCAGCAGGGCGCCCACACTGCTGATCTGGTTGAGGGTGGTGAAGCTGGGGTCGTATTCCGCCACCCGCCGCGGCATCCCGTTGAGCCCCAGCCAGTGCTGGGGGGCGAAGCAGAGGTTGAAGCCGATGAAGGTGAGCAGGAAGTGCAGCCGGCCGAGATCCTCGTTGAGCATGCGGCCGGTGAACTTCGGATACCAGTGGTAGATCGAGGCGAAGATCACGAACACCGTGCCGCCATAGACGATGTAGTGGAAATGGCCGACCACGAAGTAGGTGTCGTGGACATGGATATCGAAGGGCACCTGGGCGAGGGCCACGCCGGTGATGCCTCCGAAGACGAAATTGACGATGAAGGCGCAGGAAAACAGCATGGCGCTGTTGAGGGCCAGCTTGCCGCCCCACAGGGTGGCCAGCCAGTTGAAGAACTTGATCCCCGTGGGCACGGCGATGAAGGAGGTGGCGATCGTGAAGAACAGCCGCATCCAGGGGGGAGTGCCGCTGGTGAACATGTGGTGGGCCCAGACCACCAGACCCAGCACCACGATGGCCATGATGGAATACACCATGGTGGTGTAGCCGAACAGGGGCTTGCGGGCGTGGATGGGCAGGATCTCGCTCACCAGGCCGAAGGCCGGCAGCACCATGATGTAGACGGCGGGGTGGGAATAGAACCAGAAGAGGTGCTGGTAGACCACCACGTTCCCGCCCAGGGCCGGGTTGAAGAAGCCCGTGTGGGCCACGATGTCGAAGCTCAGCAGCAGCAGGGTGCCGGCCAGAACAGGGGTGGAGAGCACCACCAGAATGCTGGTGCCGAGCATGGCCCAGCAGTACATGGGCAGCTGCATCAGCTTCAGGCCGGGCCGGCGCAGCTTGAGCACGGTGGCGATGAAGTTGATGCCGCCGAAGATCGAGCTGCCCCCCAGGAGCAGCACGCTGACGATCCAGACGACCTGGCCGAGAGCGGGCGTGGTGATGCTCAGCGGTGGGTAGGCCGTCCAGCCGGACTGGGCCGCCCCGGTGATGAAGTAGCTGCCGATCAGCAGGATGCCGGCCGGCGGAATCATCCAGAAGGCGACCGCGTTGAGCCTGGGGAAGGCCATGTCCCTGGCACCCACGTAGAAGGGAATCAGGTAGTTGCCGAAGGCACCGTTCACCACCGGCACGATCCACAGGAAGATCATCACCGTCCCATGGAGGGTGAGAACTTCGTTATAGGTTTCGCGGCTGACGAAATCCGAGATCGGACTGGCCAGCTCGGCGCGGATCACGCCGGCCAGGGCACCGCCGATGAAATAGAAGAGGAATCCGGTCACCAGGTACTGCAGCCCGATCACCTTGTGATCCAGGCTGAAACTGAAGTAGCGCAGCCAGCCCTGGGGCTGGAGGCTCTCCTGGAAGTCGTTGGGGGAAGCGACGGTCATCGGGCGGATGGGTGCGGACGGAGTCGAGATCGGGGGGCGGGACGTCAGGCGGTGGGGTTGCCCGCGGCACTGGCCACCGTGGCGGCTACGGGACTGTTCTTCTGCAGCCAGGCGTCGTAGGCATCCGGTTCGTGGACCACCACGGTCGAGCGCATGCCGCCGTGGTACGGCCCGCAGAGCTCGGCGCAGATGATCGGGTAACTACCCGCCTTGGTGGGGGTGAAGGTGAGCACGGTGGGCTGGCCGGGGATCACGTCCTGCTTGAGCCGGAACTGGGGCACCCAGAAGGCGTGGATCACGTCGTTGGCCTTCATGCGCAGCTCCACCGGGCGGCCGTTGGGCACATGCAGCTCACCGCTGGTGATGTCCCCTTGCGGGTAGTGGAAGATGAAGGCGAACTGCATGGCCGTCACCTCCACGGGCAGGACATTGGCTTCGTCGGCCGCCGTGCCGATGCCGCCCCAGACCCTGGGGGCCTTCATTGGAGCCGCATCATCCAGGGCGGGGTCCGCCGTGGTGACGGAGGCCTCCATGGTCTCCATCGCCGGCATCCGGTGCATGGCGGAGTGGTCGTTGAGGCTGCTCATGCCCCCCATGCGCTCGTAGATGTCGTAGCTGTAGATGCCGACGAACAGCACCACGACCGCCGGGATGGCGGTCCAGACGATCTCAAGCAGCAGGTTGCCCTCGATCGCCAGGCCGTCGGTGTGGTCGCCCCTGCGGCGGCGGAAGCGCACGAGGCTGAACACCACCAGGCCGACGATACCCAGGAACAGGATCGTGCCGATGCTGAAGAGCACCCGGAAGAGGGAGTCGTAGACGGGGGCGTTGGCGCTGGCGTCGAGGGGCAGCAGGTCGACGTTGTAGCCCACCCACAGGCCGGACAGGACAAGCGCCATGCCCACCAGCAGGGTGACCAGGGAGGAGGGAATCGGCACGGGTACGGCGGCGGGACGGAGTGCGGAAGGGTGGCGAGCTCCTGAGGCCAACAGCTTATGGACGGCCGTTCGCGCGCCGCGCGTTCGTTGTAACCAGAGACGCGATTTCGGAGAAATTTCACATTCACTCCAGGCGATGTGCTGATTCGCCCATCGTCCAAGACCTCCGAACTTCCCGTTCCGCCAGGGCGCCCGCGCATGCCCCTCGCCAAGCGGACGGCCAGCTGTGCCCACCCGGCGCTGCTCTGCCTCCCTGCCATGCGGCGCTGCGACCATGGATCGAACCACGCCCTGCTGCGGTGCCCTTCACCCACGAGCAGATCCAGAGGCTTCGCCACCGCCATCGCGGCTACATCCTCACCCTCGCCACCGAGGTGCTGCTCATCCTGATGCTGCCGTTCTGCCAGTCCCACGTCTGGCTGCTCTCGGTCCTGCTGATCGGCCTGGCGGTGGTGCTGGTCATGACGGTGACGCGCTACTCACCCCTGGTCAGCACCCGGCCCGTGCTGTACGGCCTCTGTGGCCTGGCGCTCGCCCTGGAAGGGGTGTGGCATCTGGCCCTGGCCTTCGATCCACCCCTGGGGCGCCTGGTCACGGTGCCGCATGTGATCGTCTGGCTGCTGTTCTTTCTGGTGGCGCTGATGCGCAAGGTGAAGACCCTGGTACGGGAGCCCTTCGTGACGCTGGCCGTGGTGATGGGCGCCACCTCCGGCTACCTCCTGGTCGGCATCGCCGGCGGGGTGATGCTGGTGGCCCTGTGGGTCCTGCATCCGGGCGCCTACGACCTCTCCGCCCTACCGGTGCTTCAGGATCGCAACGCGGATGCCGTGGCGATGGCGCCGGCGCTGATGGCCGCCTCCTTCACGATCCTGACCAGCGTGGGATCGGAGGTGCTGCGCAGCAGCGACGTGACCGGTCAGGTGATCACGGTGGTGATCACGATTTCGGGGCAGCTGTACATCGCCATTCTCATTGCCCTGATCCTGGGCCGCTTCCACAGCAGACCCGCCAGGGGCAGGCCCTTGCCGCCGTCCCGTTCCCAGCGGGACGGTCACCAGCCCCTGATCCGCTGACCCGGCGCCGGCGATCACCAGTGGCGGACGGCGTCGCTGCCGGGGTGCCGAGTTGGCTGTCCTTGGCGCGCCCGCTGAGAAAGGGCCGTTCGCGCACCCTGGGTTTGTTGTAGCCACAGAGGCAATTTCGTAGAAATTTCACATTCACTTCGGGCGATGTGCTGATTCGCACATCTTTCAATGCCCGCTAACTTGGTCACCCGGAAGAGCATTCGTTCATGGCCGTGGCGCCGTCCGCGCAACCCCTGCCCCTGCCCCGGTCCGCCCCCGGGGAGAGCTGGCCTGTGCGCCTGGTGCCCCTGCTCACCGCCCACCTCGTCGTCGCTCTGGTGGCCCTGGTGGCCATCGGTGGCGCCACCCGGGTGATGCAGGCCGGTCTGGCCTGTCCCGACTGGCCCCTCTGCTACGGCGTTCTCTGGCCGGGCCGCCAGTGGAACCTGCAGGTGTTCCTCGAGTGGTTCCATCGCCTCGACGCCTTCCTGGTGGGCGTGGCCCTGCTGCTCCTGTTCGCCCTCAGCCTGCGCTTCCGCGCCCGCTTCCCCGGCTGGCTGCCCTGGAGTGCCGGCCTGGCCCTGGGCCTGGTGGCTGTCCAGGGCGGCCTGGGAGCCCTCACGGTGCTCAGCCAGCTGGCCGCCCCCACCGTCACCCTGCACCTGGCCGCAGCCCTCAGCCTGGTGCTGCTGCTGAGCGCCATGCACCAGGGGCTGGAGCGGTGCCCCGTCGCCGCCGCCCCCCTGGCCGGCGATCTGCCCCGCTGGTGGTCCCCCCTCCCCGTCCTGGCCGCCCTGCTCGTCGTCGGCCAGTGCCTGCTG
>NZ_JAYGHZ010000059.1:0-7837 GCF_034931285.1 Synechococcus sp. BA-120 BA3 | reverse complement strand
GTGGTCCAGCAGCGCCTGCTGGCGGGGGGTGACGGTTTCACCGGCCGCGGCCGGGTTGGGCCGCACCGTCCAGAGGACCCGCCCCTGACCGGGGGGGCGGCGGGCCTGCCCCAGCCAGCCCGGCGGCAGCGCGCTCTTGAGGGTGCGGAACAGTCCGGTGTGGCACTGGCGGGCCACGCCCTCCAGCAGGGTCTGCCAGAGCGGATCGATCGCGGCGCTCTCCAGCACCGCGTCCACCGGCTGGATGGCGCGTCCCTCCATGGCGGCCGGACAGGCCGCGGCCGTCGCCACCACCAGGCCCGTGTGGGGCCTCCCCTGAAGCCGCACCCGCACCAGATCGCCCACCCCGATGGCCAGGCCTGATGGGTTGGCGTAGGTGAAGGTCCGTCCCTCCCGGCCGGCTTCCAGCCAGACCTCCAGCCAGCCTGGCTGGGCGTGCCCGGGTGGGGAGGGTGAGGAGCTGGCTGGCAATCTTGCAAAGATCTCATGCCATTCCTAGGATGACGGGGTTGGGCCGCCCGAAAGGCTGCCGTCGGAACCGCGCAGAGTTCCGTCCACAGGGAAGACCCGCTGAGGATCCAGGGATTCACTCCCTGTTCATTCCTCCGGTCTGAGACCACCCGTGACAGCCCTGCAACGGCTCTGGCCGACATCCACCATCCCAACCACGCTCCTGGAGCGATCCATCCACCATCCATCGGCAGGGGCCCCGTGAGGGGGGTCATCCCATCCCGCGACGTCCTGTTGCTCTCCTTGCCCTCCCGTCCGGCTCCGCACCGGCACCGTGGAGGATGGGGGCCGCAGACGCCGACCCGGAGCACCGGAACCGGCTGATGGGATCACGCTCCTGACCATCTCCGGGCCCTTTGCCCCGCTCGCCTTTCCCTCGCCCGCTTCATTCCCCCTCACCCCTTTCTTTCGCGTCGTTTCCATGAGCCCAGTCGCCGCCAAGGCCAAAGCCGCCGTTTCTGAGATCCTGGCCACCGTCTCCGCCAACGGCGACGTGCTGCCCATCGACCCCTCGGCGGCGACGGCCAGGAAGACCGCGGCCCGTGCCCGAACGGCCGCCCCCAAGGCTGGGTCCGCCAAGCCTGCCGCCAAGGCCGGCTCCAGGACGACCAAAGCCGCGGCCGCCAAACCTGCTGCCGAGAAGCCCCCGGCGGTCGTCCTCGATGACGGGCTCGACGGGGATGAGGATCTGCCCGACACCGGCAGCGACCTCCGCAAGGACGCCAAGGGCGCCAAGGCCCTCGCCAGCATCAAGGTGGGCCCGAAAGGCGTCTACACCGAGGATTCGATCCGCGTCTATCTCCAGGAGATCGGCCGCATCCGCCTGCTGCGGCCCGATGAGGAGATTGAGCTGGCCCGCAAGATTGCCGATCTGCTCGAGCTGGAGGAGAAGGCGGCCGAGTTCGAGGCCGACAAGGGGCACTTCCCCGACACCAAGGAATGGGCGGCGATCTTCGACATGCCCCTGATCAAGTTCCGCCGCCGGCTGATGCTGGGTCGGCGGGCCAAGGAGAAGATGGTCCAGTCGAACCTGCGGCTGGTCGTCTCGATCGCCAAGAAGTACATGAACCGGGGTCTGTCCTTCCAGGATCTGATCCAGGAAGGCAGCCTCGGGCTGATCCGCGCTGCCGAGAAATTCGACCACGAGAAGGGTTATAAATTCTCCACCTATGCCACCTGGTGGATCCGCCAGGCGATCACCCGGGCGATTGCCGATCAGAGCCGCACCATCCGTCTCCCTGTCCACCTCTACGAAACGATCTCCCGGATCAAGAAGACCACCAAGACGCTGTCCCAGGAGTTCGGACGCAAGCCCACTGAGGAGGAGATCGCCGAGAGCATGGAGATGACGATCGAGAAGCTTCGCTTCATCGCTAAATCCGCCCAGCTGCCGATCTCGCTCGAAACTCCCATCGGCAAGGAGGAAGACTCCAGGCTCGGCGACTTCATTGAGGCCGATATTGAGAATCCGGAGCAGGATGTCGCCAAGAATCTGCTGCGTGAGGATCTCGAAGGTGTGTTGGCCACCCTCAGCCCCCGCGAGCGCGACGTGCTGCGCCTGCGCTATGGCCTTGATGACGGCCGCATGAAGACCCTCGAAGAGATCGGCCAGATCTTCGATGTCACACGCGAGCGCATCCGGCAGATTGAAGCCAAGGCCCTGCGCAAGCTGCGCCACCCCAACCGCAATGGTGTGCTGAAGGAATACATCAAGTAACCTTCTCCCCCAGCCGGGGAAGTCACAAACAATCTGGCGAGTGCATGGACATTTTCTTCGGCAGCTCGCCTGAACTCGTATGACGATACAGGAACAGCTCCTGCGGCTGACGGTCGTTCTGCCTACCTTCAACGAGTGCTCCAATGTGGAGCCCATCGTGGAGGAACTTCTCCCTCTGAGAGACAGATTTGATCTCGAACTTCTGTTTGTTGATGATGATTCCAGTGATGGAACATCGGAGAAAGTGCGGATGCTGGCCCACCGCCATGGCTGTGTCCGGCTGATCCGTCGTGTCGGGCGCTTCGGCCTCTCCAGCGCCATCAAGGAGGGCATCCTGGATGCCACCGGCGATGTGGTGGTGGTGATGGACTGCGATGGCCAGCACGAACCCGCCTCGGTGGCCCATGCCGTCTCCGCCCTGATCGAGAGTGGCGGCGATCTCATGGTCGGCAGCCGCTTCCACCCTCAGGCCAGGATCATGGGCCTGAGCGAGCGTCGGGAGCGGAACTCCACCTGGGCGAACACGGTGGCCCGGTTCAGCCTGCCCCGCTACCGCCACCTGACCGACTACATGAGCGGTTTCTTCGCCCTCCGCCCCGAGCGCTGCCTCCCCTATGTGCGGCAGGTGGATGTCAACGGCTTCAAGTTTCTCTATGAACTGCTGGCCCTCAGCCACGGCCATCTGGCGGTGGCCGAGGTGCCCCTGAGCTTCCAGCCCCGCAGCGCCGGGGAATCGAAGCTGAACCTGGCGGTGATCTGGGATCTGGGGGTCTCGATCCTGCACACCCTGCTGCTGCGCATGGTGCCCCGGCGGGCCGTCAGCTTCGCCCTGGTGGGAGGTACGGGCATCGGCATCCACCTGCTGGTGTTTGCCCTCAGCCAGGACCTTCTCGGCCTCAGTTTCGAGCAGGCCCAGGTGGTGGCCGTGGTCAGCGCCGGCTGCTCCAACTACCTGATCAACAATGTGCTGACCTTCCGCTCCCAGCAGCTCAGCGGCATCGCCCTGCTGTTCGGCCTGATCCGCTTCCTGCTGGTCACCTCCCTGGGGATGGCGGCCAACGTCGGGGTGTCCTCGGCGTTCTACCGGCAGGTCACGCCCCAGCCGCTGCTGGCCTTGCTGGCCGGCATCGCCGTCGACTTCGTCTGGAAGTATGCGGCCTCCTCCCGCTTCGTCTGGAACACGCCCTAGGCCCCCTCCGCCCTGGGCCAGGGGACAGGTCGGCGGGCCCTGGCCTTAACTTCGCCTTGATCTTGTCGTCGACCCAGCATGGTTTCTGCTGTCCGGGGGGCCCGGCCGGAGGGTGTCCGTGCCCGTAGCCATAGGCAACTGGTCTGGGTTCTGAGCGGCCTCTGGCTGCTGCTGATCTGCTGGCTGGCCTTCTTCCAGGGCCTGGGCAGTGTCGGTCTGATGGACAAGACCGAGGCCCTGTTCGTCGAGGTGGGCCACCAGATGCTGGAGCGGGGCGACTGGATCACCCCCTGGTGGAACGGCGAACGCTTCTTCGACTACCCCGTCCTGGGCTACTGGATGGTCGGGCTGAGCTTCCGGCTGTTCGGGGTCAGCGAATGGGCCGCCCGGCTGCCGGTGGCCCTCGCCGCCAGTGCCGTGGTCGTGGCGTCCTTCGGCCTGATGCTGGCCTGGTCCCCGTCGGGGGAGGCCGGACGGCCCCGCCTGCTCAGGGCTGCGGTGGCGGCCGGGGTGATCGCCACGACCCCGGGCTGGATCGGCTGGGGACGCACCTCCACCACCGACATGTTTCTCTCCAGCGCCATCGGTCTGGCGCTGTTCGGCTTTCTGCTCGCCCATCGCCACCGGTCCGACCCCTGGCGGGCACCCCTCGGCCGGGTGGCCATGGCGCTGTTCGCCGGCATCGCGGTGCTGGCCAAGGGCCCGGTGGGTCTGCTCTTGCCGGGCCTGGTGGTGGTGGTCTTCCTGGTGCTCACCGGCCAGTGGCGCCCCTGGCTGCGCTGGCGGCCCCTGCTGGCCATGGTGGCCCTGTTCCTCGGGGTGTGCGCTCCCTGGTACGCGGCGGCGGCGGCCGTCAACGGCGGCGACTTCATCGGCGGGTTCCTGGGGTTCAGCAACCTGCAGCGCTTCACGACCGTGCTCTACGACCACCCCGGCCCCCCCTGGTTCTATCTGCCCTGGCTGGTGCTGCTGGTGCTGCCCTGGTCGCTGTTCCTGCCGCTGGCGATCGCGGCCCAGGGCTTCTGGCGGCCCTCGCGCTGGCGAACGGCGGCCGCCGACTCTTCCGGGGATGGCTGCGCCGCGGCGGACCTGGGGCTGTTCCTGCTGCTCTGGCTGGTGCTGGTGGTGGCCTTCTTCTCCGCCGCCGCCACCAAGCTGCCCGGCTACATCCTGCCGGCCCTGCCGGCGGCGAGCCTGCTGGTGGCGTTGCTGTGGCACCCGCTGCCGGAGGCGACCACGCCAGAAGGGGTGGCCCCGGGGCGGACGGGGGTGCGGATCGCCGCCGGCCTCGAGGTGCTGCTGCTGGGCGCCATGGCGGTGGCGGCCGCCCTGGCCCCGGGCTGGGTGGCGGGGGATCCCGCCTATCCGGAGTTCGGCGCCGCCCTGTCCCGCTCGGGCCTGCCCCTGCTGCTCTCGGTGTGCCTCGGGCTGACGGCCCTGGCCCTGCTGGTGTTGCTGCTGCGGCCCGGGGCCAGCGACTGGCTCTGGCTTCCCAGTCTGGCCGGCTTCCTGGCGGTGCTCGGGCTGGTGATCGCCCCGCTCGCCCCCCTGCTGGACCGGGAGCGTCAGGTGCCCCTGCGCCAGATGGCCCGCGCCGCCCAGGCCGCCGCCAGACCCGATGAGCCGTTGCTGATCGTCGGCACCTTGCGTTACAGCCTGCTGTTCTACGGCGAGCCGGAGGCCGTCTTCGTTTCCGATCGCCTCCACATCACCCAGCTCGCCCTGCAGGGTCCCGACGCCCTCGCCCTGTCGCCGGGCACTCGCTCCGTTCGGCTGGTGGGCGACCGTCGTGATCTCGAGGCCCTGGGCCTGCCCCCGCAGGGCATCGAGCGCCTGGCCCGCACCGGGGAGCTGGCCCTCTGGCGGGTGCCCCGGCAGCATCTGGTGCCGTGATGGGGTTCCATCTGCTGCCCCGGGAGCGGATCCTGCTGCCCGGCTGCCTGATCGTGCTGGTGGGGCTGTTCGTGGCGGTGGCCCCGGGCCGTCCCCTGGCCCTGCTGGACGCTGAGGTCCTGGACTGGCTGGGCAACCACCTCCACGGCCAGGTGGGCGGGGTGCTGACCCAGGTGTACCGGGCCACCGGCGTCGGCTTCACCGCCGTCCTGGTGGCCATGGCCCTGATCCATCTGCTGCTGCGGCGCTGGTGGAAGGACCTGCGCCTGCTGGTGATGGCCACCGGCGGCATCCTGATCCTGGTGGATCTGGTGTTCAAGCCGCTGTTCAGCCGCCAGCGCCCGCCGGGCAGCCTGCTTCCCCTGGACGGCCACAGCTTCCCCAGCGGCCATGCCGCCGGGGCCGTGGCCTTCTACTTCGCCATGGTGGTGATCCTGGGGTCCCACCATCCCCGCCTGCGGCGCACCCTGGCGGCGGTGGCCTGCGGCCTGGTGGCTCTGGTCTGGCTCAGCACCCTTTACGTGCGGGCCCACTGGCCCACGGATCTGCTGGCGGGCGCCGCCGTCGGGCTGGCCTGGCTGACGGTGTGCCTGGCCTTCTGGCGTGATCCGCCCCCCGTCGACCCCCAGAGTGGGACGGCCCGACCGCTGCGCTCCCCGTGACGACCGACCTGCCCACCACCGGCCTGGCCGCTCTGCGGGGCCTGCGCACCGCCCCTGCCCTCGACGGGGAGAGTCGTTCCGTGCTGCGTCAGGAGCTCACCGCCCGGCTGGGGGCCTGTGACTGGTTCACGCTCGGCATCATGGCCCCCTCGGCGGCGGCGGCCCTGACGGCCCTGCGACAGCTGGAGGAGGCCCAGGGCTGGTCGGCCCTGCAGCCGGGGGATCCCGGCGAGGGGGACCCCGGTCCGGTGTTCCTCAAGGGCAACCAGCGCACAGGACAGTTTCTTCTGCGCCGTGAGGAGGGCCTCGGCGAGGGACTCTTGATCACCGGCCATGGGGCCTCCGATCCGGGCGCGGAGGACACCTGGGGGCCCCTGCCCCTCGATCTGTTCGCCTGATCCCACCCTGTGACAACGGATCCCATCAGCTGATCACGTTCCGTCCGCTGGATTGGGGCCGGGACGGGCCGATGCCTAGGCTGGGCGGCTGTTGCCTGGCAGCGGTCGCTGCCGCCCGAAGCCGCCGATGACCAGCTCCACCCTGCGCATCGCCTCCCGCCGCAGCCAGCTGGCCATGGTCCAGACCCACTGGGTGCGTGATGAGCTCTCCCGGGCCCACCCCGCGCTGGCGATCACCATTGAGGCGATGGCCACCCAGGGGGACAAGATTCTCGACGTCGCCCTGGCCAAGATCGGCGACAAGGGCCTGTTCACCAAGGAACTGGAGGCCCAGATGCTGGTCGACCGGGCCGACATCGCCGTCCACAGCCTCAAGGACCTGCCCACCAACCTGCCGGAGGGCCTGATCCTGGGCTGCATCACCGAGCGGGAGGACCCGGCCGATGCCCTGGTGGTGCACGAGCGGCACCGGGACCGCACCCTGGCCACCCTGCCCGAGGGCAGCGTGGTGGGCACCAGCTCCCTGCGCCGCCTGGCCCAGCTGCGTCACCACTACCCCCACCTGGAGTTCAAGGACGTGCGGGGCAACGTGATCACCCGGCTGGAGAAGCTCGACGCCGGCGTCTACGACTGCCTGATCCTGGCGGCAGCCGGCCTCACCCGCCTCGGCCTGGGTGAGCGCATCCATGAGCTGATCGATCCCTCGATTTCGCTCCATGCCGTGGGCCAGGGGGCCCTGGGCATCGAATGCCGCGCCGGCGACACGGCCGTGCTCGAGACGATCGCCGTGCTGGAACACCAGCCCACCGCCCGTCGCTGCCTGGCCGAGCGGGCCTTCCTGCGCAGCCTGGAGGGCGGCTGCCAGGTGCCCATCGGCGTCAACACCCATTTCGAGGGCGACGAGCTGGTGCTCACCGGCATGGTGGCCAGCATCGACGGCCAGCGCCTGCTGCGCGAGAGCTGCCGCGGACCTGCCACCGATCCCGAGGCGATCGGGGTGGCCCTGGCGGGCACCCTCCGCTCCCAGGGGGCCGGGGAGATCCTGGAGGAGATCTTTGCCAGCGTCCGCCCCGAAAGCTGAGGCGCCGGCCCCCCGGGCCGCCGCGCCCGAGGCGGAGCTGCGCGGTCTCCCCTTCCAGTGGAACCTGCTGGCCTGGGCGGCCCTGGTCGGCACCCTGACCGGCCTGGCGGTGGTGGCCTTCCACGAGCTGCTGGGCTTCATCAACAACTTCCTCTTCGGGCCTTTCGTGGAGGGCCTGCTGGTGATCGGGCGCTCCTCCCCCGCCACCCCCGCCGACCTGCCGCCGATCGATCTGCCGCCGCTGGCGCCCGACAGCGGCACCCCCCTGCGGGCCCTGCTCCAGCTCGGGCTCGATGGCATCGGCCTGCTGGCGGCGGCACCGCCCCCGCCCCCCGAACCCCCTCCCATCAGCCTGCCCACCCCGCCTGACTGGCTGGCCCTCTGGCC
>NZ_JAYGHZ010000058.1:0-7922 GCF_034931285.1 Synechococcus sp. BA-120 BA3 | reverse complement strand
CTGCCGCCGCCGCCGGCGGAACAGGCGCCGCAGCTCCTCCTTGCTGCTCCCGTTGCCGGCGGGAGGGCTCACCGTTGAAACCAGCCGGTCAGGGCCACCGCCAGGGCGTCGGCGGCGTCGTCGGGCCGGGGTGGGTGCTCCAGATCCAGCTCCCGCATCACCGCCGCCAGCACCTCATCCTTTTCGGCGTGGCCCGAACCGGCCAGGGCCAGCTTGATCTGCATCGGCGGGAACTCCACCACCGGAATGGCGAAGCGGGCCAGGGTCATCATCACCACCCCCCGGGCCTGCACCACCGCGATCGTGGTGCTGGAGCGGTAGAAGAAGAACTTCTCCACCGCCGCCAGCTGGGGCCGCCAGCGGCGCACGATCACGCGCAGATCGCGGGCGATCTCCACCATGCGATCCCCGTCGCTGTGGCCGGGTTCGGTGCGGATCATGCCGCAGTCGAGCAGGCGCTGGTGGCCGCCGCCCGCGGCGGAGCGAGCTTCCACATCGATCACCCCGTAGCCGACGCGCGCCAGCCCGGGATCGATGCCCAGAATCCTCACCCCGCCAGGGCCAGCTGGAAGGCGGAGGGGTCGCCGGCGGGGCGGTCGAACACCTTGCAGAACGTCTTCACCACCCGCTCGCCGGAGTCGATCTGCTCGAGGGGGTCCTTGCGCAGCCGATGGCGCAGGCAGCAGGCCACCACCCGGGCCACGTCGTCATCGCTCACCTCGACATGGCCCTCGAAGGCCGCCAGCGCCCGGGCGGCCCGATTGGTGACGATGTCGCCCCGCAGGCCGTCCACATCCAGCTCGCCGCAGACCGCCGAGATGCGGATGCGCAGGTCGTCGTCGATGGCCACCTGGGGCAGCCGTTCCTGGGCCTCCACCACGCGGGCCTGCAGGGCCTCCTGGGTGCTCTGCAGCCGGTCGCTGAAGCTGTCGGGATCGGCATCGAAGCTGGTGCGCTGATCCACCACCTGCACCCGCAGCTCGGGGTCCCGCACGGTGCGCACCTCCACGCTCATGCCGAAGCGATCCAGCAGCTGGGGCCGCAGCTCTCCCTCCTCGGGGTTGCCGGAGCCGATCAGCACGAAACGGGCCGGGTGCCGCACCGACACCCCTTCCCGCTCCACCGTGTTCCAGCCCGAGGCGGCCGAATCCAGCAGCACGTCCACCAGGTGGTCGTCGAGCAGGTTCACCTCGTCGACGTAGAGGAGGCCCCGGTTGGCCTTGGCCAGCAGCCCGGGCTCGAAGGCGCGCACGCCCTCGCTGAGGGCCTTCTCGATGTCGATCGTGCCGCAGAGGCGATCTTCGGTGGCCCCCAGCGGCAGGTCGACCATCGGCACCTGGCGGGCCTCCACCGGCAGCTGTTCGCCCCGCTCGGCCCGCTGGCGCACCTCGCTGCTCTGCAGGTCGGGATCGGAGGGGGAGCTGTTGTAGGGGTCCCCCGCCACCACGTCGATCGCCGGCAGCAGATCGGCGAGGGCCCGGATGGTGGTGGACTTGCCCGTGCCCCGGTCGCCCATGATCATCACGCCGCCGATGCGGGGATCGATCACGTTGAGCAGCAGCGCCAGCTTCATCTCCTCCTGACCCACGATGGCGGTGAAGGGGAAGACCCTGCGCTTCCTGGTTGGCGTCACGGACGGCTTGCGGGCGAAGCCCCGGATTGTTTCACAGCCGCCCCAGGGGCCGCCCCTGGGGCCACCGGCGTCGCCACCGGAATCAGCGACAGCACCTGGGGCGGGGTGGCGTCGGCCGGGTAGATCAGCCGCACCCGCAGCTGCCGTTCCTGGCCGGGGCGCAGGCTGACCGTGCCCAGCGGCGGGCCCTCCTGGCCGGCCCGCAGCACCAGGTGGAACCGGCGCCGACCCCCTGGGCCCCCTGCGTCGTTGTCGAGGCCGCTGACCTCCACGGTGCCCCGGAACATCACCGCCCGCGCCGGGGTGGTGTTGAAGCGCAGGCCGCCCAGGGGCTGGTCGGTCTTGATCGGCGATTCCAGGGCCACCGCGAGCTGCACGGGCCGGGGGGTGTCGTTGCGCAGCGGCAGGCTGAGGTCGTAGGTGACGCCGTAGTTGCCGTGGGCCGCCCAGGCGGTGCCCGGGTAGAAGGCGCGCAGGGGGGCGGTCTGCACCTGGCCGGTGCCGAGGGTGCCCCGCTCCAGCGACGCGATCGGCCAGGAGATCGGCGCCCGGCTCACCGAGAGGGTCGGACGGCCCGGATCGGTGATCCGCCCCACCCAGGCGCTGCCGTCCTGGACCCCGCTGACGCGGGAATAGATCATCGGGCCCTTGGCCCCCCGGGGGCTGGGGCTGTGCTCCTTCGGGCTGAGACCGCCCTGCAGCAGGCGCTGCCAGACGGCGGGATCCGGCGGGCGATCCACGGGTCCGAAGGCCGCCAGGGTGGCCACGTCCACCGGCCCGTCGCTGTTGAGGCGCAGCTGCAGGTTGAGGCCGTTGAGCAGCGGATCGAGGCCGCGCACCGGCAGGGGCAGCACCATCAGGGTGCTCAGCTGCCCCGGCGGCAGGGTCCAGCCCTCCGGCACCAGGGGGCTGCGCTGCCGGGCCAGCAGCTCGGTGGCCACCCGGCTGCCGGGGCCGGCCCAGATCGGCGTGCTGCCCTGCTCCATGAGCGCCGGCAGGGGCAGGAAGGGGGCCGAGGGCTGGTCCGGGTCCACCGACTGGGACAGGGCGGTGGAGCCCGCCACGGTCCGCAGCCTCACCGGGCTGGTGCCCCGCGGCGCCGCCACCACCGCCACCCAGAGGGTGGAGTCGAGGCTTTCGGGGGTACCGGCGTAGATGTGATGGCTGAACAGCTCGAAGGGGCCGCTGACGGCCGCGTTCAGGTGGGCCGACGGCACGCCCAGGGGCCGGCCGTCGTAACCCCGCTGGCCATCGAAGGTGGACAGCAGGATGCCGGGCCCCTTGATCACCTCGGGGTTGTTGTCGTTCACCATCGGCACGGCATCCAGCCGGCCGGGCAGGGGCGCCACCGTGCCCGGGCGCAGCACCGGTGGTGTGGGGGCGGGTTGGGGCTGGGCGAGCAGGGGGCCGCCCAGGGCGGCCAGCCCCAGAGCGGGCAGCACCAGGGCGCGGATGGGGGCGTTCATCAGCGTTTGACGAGGGTTTTGGTGACGGCCCCGGCCATTGCCCGGATCAGCTCGGCGGAACGGGGATCGTTGAAGGGACCCTTCACCATCAGGGCCAGGACGGCCCGCTGGCCGTTGGGCAGCTGGATCAGGGCGGCGTCGGAGTAGGCGATGCCGATGTCGCCGGTCTTGTTGTAGACGGTGATGCCCTCGGGCAGCAGCTCGCTGTCGGGATCGGAGGAGTCCTTGCCCATCCCCATCAGCAGGCCGAGGGGGATCAGGGTGTTGGTGCGGGAGGTGGCCATGATCTCCCGGAACAGGTCACGGGCCCGGGGCGTGAGCTTGTCACCGGTGTCCACCAGGGCGATGGAGCGGGCGAGGTCGCGGGAGCTGGTGGTGTTGGTGCCGTCGAGGTCGGGCAGCCAGTTGTTCACCACCGTGGCCGTCAGGCCGAGGCTGCGGAAGCGGGTGTTGAGGGCGGTCTTGCCGCCCAGACGGCGGATCAGCAGGTTGGTGGCGGTGTTGTCGCTCACCCGGATCATCTCGGTGGCGGCCTCGAAGAAGGGGAAGCGGGTGCCCAGGGGCTTGTTGGCCATCCAGCCGGCGCCGCCCCCCACCACCTCCTTGGTCAGCGGCATGGGCTCGTTCCAGCGCAGCTTGCCGCCATCGAGATCCTCCAGGCTGGCCAGCAGGATCGGCACCTTGATGGAACTGGCCGCCGACAGGGGCAGGTCTGGCTGCAGCTGGGCGAAGCGACCGTCGTCGAGCACCAGCAGGAAGGCGCTGGCGGTCAGCCCCTTCTGGGCCGCCGCCAGCCGGGCCCACTGCTGGCTGAGGCCGACGAGCTCCTGGCGCGGTTCGAAGCGTCCCAGGGCCATGGGACCGGTGCCGGGTTTCGTCGCCACCGGCGCTGCCGGGGCGGGGGTGCCGATCGCCCCCTGGACCAGGCGCGGCGCCATCAGCTTGAGGGCGGTGCCCACGATCACCCCCAGACCCACGCCCAGCACGATCAGCCGCAGCACCAGCCCCACCGGGCGAAGCCAGGGGTTGCTGCTGCGGGGACGGGATGGACGGCCAGCGCTCACGGATGCAGGACGTTGGGGCGATGTCCGACGCTAGTGGTCCTGGGAAGAAGGGAAAGGGCGACGGCTCGCCCAGCGCAACTGGCACACCATGCCCCGCAGCAGGGCCACCTCCGGGCCACTGACCTGGCCGCGCTGCAGCAGGGCCCGCAGCTTGGCCATCCGGGCGGCGGCGGTGTGGGGCAGCAGGAAGCCGACCTCCAGCAGCAGCTCCCGGGCGTCGTCGAGCATGGCTTCGAGCACCCCCCGGGGGCAGGGGCCCTCCCCGACGGGAGCCTGCGGGGCCGGGGCCTGCGCCGGCGTCGGGCCGCGCCGCCCGAGGCGGTGCAGGTCGTGCAGCACGACTGCCACGGCATGGGAGAGGTTGAGGGAGCCATGGGGGGTGGGGGTGGGAATCTGCAGCAGCCGGCCCGCCTGCAGCAGCTCGTCGTTGCTCAGCCCCCGGTCCTCCCGTCCGAACACCAGCGCCGACGGCAGGGCCGGCTCGCCGGCCAGCAGCCAGGCCAGGGCCTCATCGGGTTCCTCCAGGGGCAGGGGCTCCCCCTCCGGACGGCCAGTGGCGGCCACCACCCGTCCGCAGTCGGCCAGGGCGGCGGCCAGGGTGGGGAAGATGGTCGCCCGCTCCAGCAGGGGCAGCCCCTTGACGGCCATCAGACGGGCCTCCTCACCGAGGGGATCGCAGCGGGGGGCCACCAGGCGCAGATCCTCGATGCCGTAGTTGCGGCAGAGCCGGGCCACGCTGCCCACGTTGAGGGGGCCGGCCGATTCCACCAGGACCAGCGTGGGGCTCAAGGCAGGGAGTGCAGGAAGGCCAGCAGATCGGCCATGGCCTGGGGTTCGGGCTGGAAGCTGGGCATGGGCGGGGTCCGGCCGCTGACCACCTGCTGGATCAGCTGGCGATCGTTCTTGCGCCGCTCGACGCCGTGCAGATCCGGGCCCACCAGCCCCTGGGCGGCCAGCCCGTGGCAGCCGGCGCAGTTGAGCCGGAACAGGCGGCCCCCATCGGTGGCCGAGCCGGTGAGCTCGAGGGTCTGGCGGGTGTAGGGATCGCTGCGGGCCGCCGGCAGCACCACCACCACCAGCAGCAGGATGCAGGCCACCGCCGCCAGCGTCGCCAGGGCCGCCACCAGGCTGCGGCGCCGGGCGAGGGGCTGTTCGCCTTCCATGGGACTGGAGGGCGTCACGGCGGCCGGGGTGCTGGGGGACGGACTGATCACAGTGCTGCGGTGGGTCTCGCGCTGCCGGCGGTGGTCGTGGAAGAATTGTGCATCGCCGGAACCGACCGCCCCTCCATGATCGAACCCCTCCTCTGCGGCATCGTGCTTGGACTGATCCCCGTGACGCTCGTGGGTCTGTTCGTGGCGGCCTGGAACCAGTACCGCCGGGGCAGTGCCCTCGGGGGCTGAGCGTTCGTTTCGACACACCCTAGCCAGTCCGGCCGCCCGGTTCTCCCCCTCGGCGTCTGAACCTCAGCCCTTCCGTTGGGACGGCGATGGCGTCGCCGTCGTCGTCCCTTCGTCGCAGAGGCTCTGCAGAAAGGCATCCGCCTTGCTGCGGTTGTGCCTCCTGAACAGTCCCGTGCGCCGGTGGCCGAAGCCCCCCCGGCGTTGGTCGAACCTTGCCAGCCAGCTCTGCAGCAACGTCATCGACCAGTCCCGGCGCCGGGAGAAGGCGGCGAAGCCGACCACCAGCACGAGGGCGGAGAGGACGGCACGGATGCTGCCCTGGATGATCTGCCAGAGACCCGAGGGCTGAATCCCCCGAAGCTGGTCACCGGCGCGGATCTCCGTCCGCTCCAGCGTTTCGAGCATGGTCTTGCGCAGCGCCGGCAGGGGCTGGGCGAGGTCGGCGGGGCTCAGGGGAGGGACCCCGAGGCCCTGCAGGCGACGTTGCAGGTCCGCGGTGCTGCCGGATTTGTTGATGGCGTCCCGCACGGCCGAGATCCTGCCGGTGACCTGGCGGAGCTGGCTGCTCTGCTGGCCGTTGGCGTTGCTGACGCCGCGCCACACCGCATAGCCCTGCAGGGGGATCAGCAGCAGAAAGCCCAGCACGGCGGCCAGGGCCAGGGCGGCGAGGTTGTCGCGGCGGCGGATCAGATGGGGATTGGCGGGGTCGAGATAGGCGGCCAGATGGAGCAGGCCCACCCCGAGCAGGGCGAGGAAGCCGTTGTTGATCAGCGCGCCGGTGAACCTCAGCTGCCAGGCCGGATCCAGGAGCCGCGGCGGCAGGATGGCGGCCAGCACGACCAGGACGTAAAGGATCAGCAGGCAGACGGCGAGCAGACCGACCTGGGAGCCCATCTGTCGGGAATCGTCGGAGCGTGGATCGAAACGGGTCGGGGCGGCGGCCATGGCGGGGTCCGGGGGGGGAAGGGGCAGGACGTGGGTAGGCAGGTGCGGAAAGAAAAAAGGCCCTGCCGGGAGGCGGGGCCGCGAAACGTTCTCAAGAGGGGCCGTCAGGCCTTGACGCGATCCCCCTGGATGCGACGGCGCAGCTTGCGGCTGAAGCCGAAGGCCACACCGGCGCCGAGGACGGGCAGGGGGCCGGGGACGGAGGCTTGCGTGTAGGCGTTTTCGATCCCGGAGAGGGCTGCATTGCCCGTGGGAGCCCAGGAATCGAGGACGTAGATGGTTCGTCCTGTGATGGGAGCGAAAGCCTCCTCGCCATTCGCAGACAGCAGCGAAACATCACCGTTGCCTCTGCTGCCCAACGCGTTGTAGAAGATGTCCTTGCTGACGTTGCAGGAACCTCCTGCAACGTCATCGCAATCGCTGTCCAGCTCCACACTGGCGAAGTTCACGCTCGGATCTGGATTGATGACTTCAAGTAAGTAGGAGATGCTCCCAGGCGTTGTGGGCAGGGGGTCAAACAAGCCGCCGAAGTCATACGTGATGCCGGACTGGGCGAATCTGAGGAAGCTGTTTTGGGTGCCGAATCCATTGCAGAGGATGTTGGAGATCCGCTTGTCTCCCACTTCCCAGGAATTGTTGGTGTTGCAGAAGACCTGCACGGCCTCAGCGCTGCCGGCCGACAGAAGGGAAGCGCCGCCACCGATCAGAGCGGCCGCCATCAGGGTCCGCGTCAGAAGGTGTTTCGCGCTGAAGGGAGCCATGGTGGATGGTCTGGAAGGCTTGGAAAAAAGGTTTGGCATGACGGAAAGTGCCGGAAGGGCTATCCCTGAATACCATCTAAATCCGGGCTGAACGGTGTCATCGACCGTGCCGACTTGAGATCTGCTGTCGATGTGCAGCAGATGGGCAAAATTGTGATGAAGATGGTTGGGCTGGCGTTACCGTGCGTCAGGAGATCGCCATCTCCAGCAGCACCACCGTGCTGCCGCCATAGCGCCGCTGATCGCGGCATCGCCAGCCCTGCGGCAGCTCCGGCACCGCGTCGCTGGCGCACTCCCACACCAGAATTCCCCCGGGGGCCAGCCAGCCGCCCCTGAGCACCGCCGCCGCAATCGGCGCGTACAGACCGGCGGCGTAGGGCGGATCGGCGTAGATCAGATCGAAGGGGGCCTCGCAGGGCCGGGCCAGCCAGCGCAGCACCTCATCGCCGTCCACCCGGCAGCGGGGGGCGGCTTCCGGCGCGGCCGACCGGCCCTGCCGCACCAGCTCCAGATTGACGATTGGGCTGCGATGCACCCGCTGGAACTTGCGCGGGTCGAGCCGCCGTTCCAGATCCTTCATCGTCTCGCGCAGCACCAGCGAATTGTCGCCGGTGGAGATGATCATGTAATCGCCCGCCGCCTCGATATGC
>NZ_JAYGHZ010000057.1:0-7926 GCF_034931285.1 Synechococcus sp. BA-120 BA3 | reverse complement strand
CCAGGCGGTAGGTGGCCCCCAGCACCTGGCCCTGGCGCAGGGCCGCGATCGTGGGCGCCGGCGCGCAGCTCAGGCCCTGGACGTCCCACTGAGGCAGCGGCAGCGCCAGCAGGCAGGGGTGGCTGCGGTGCAGCTCCGCCAGCAGATGCTGGCCCGCCGACGCCAGCCGGTCCTCCGCCCGGCGCTGCTGCTGCTCCCGGATCCCCTGCAGCCGGGCCTGCAGGCTCACGGTGTGGGCCGAAAGGCTGCCCAGCAGCAGAACCATCGAGGCCCCCATGGCCAGGGGCAGGACGAATCCCTGCTCCCGGGCGCTGTGGCGAAGGGGGTGGCGATGGCGGTGGCGGTGCAACGTGGACATGGCGGTGGCAGCGAACGCCTTTTGAACGTTCCCCCAAGGGGTCAACAGCGACAGCCGGCCTAAAGTAAGGAATCCTTTCATCCGGACAAAGCCGGCGGCGTTCATGGTCCTGGCCAAGCGCACCAGCAAGAACCAGCTCACCTTGCCCAAGGCCGTGGTGGAGGCCGTGGGGATCGCTGATTACTACGAGGTGGCCACCGAGAACGGACGCATCGTGCTCACCCCCGTCCACCCGAATGCGGCCTCCCATGTTCGATCCCGCCTGGAGGAGCTGGGCATCACGGAAGCGGATGTGGCCGCCGCGGTGGCATGGTCTCGCCAGGAGTGACGATCCGCGTTGTTCTCGACACGAATGTGCTGATCTCGGCGCTGTTGTTTGAGAACGGCCGCCTGGCCTGGTTGCGCCGGACCTGGCAGACAGCCGCCATCAGACCTGTGGTCAGCGAGTCCTCTGCCCGCGAACTGATCCGTGTGCTCGCCTACCCCAAGTTTCGGCTCACACGGGCCGACATTGATCGGCTGCTGGCCGATGTGCTGCCATGGTGTGAAACCCATGCCGGCTCCATCAAGTCTGGTCAGTTCCAGGTTCGTGACCCGAAGGATCAGATGTTTCTCGACCTGGCCCTGGCGGCCGACGTGCCGGTCCTCGTCAGCGGCGATGCCGATCTGCTCGCCCTGAAGCACCCCTCACTCCCTTTGTTGATCCTGACGCCCGCTGAGTTTCAGATCTGGCTTGACAACCCCTGATCCGGGCTTCGCCTGTCAGTGTTGCCATGGGAAGGACACCCCAGCGCCCCATGAACGATCGCCGGCCCAGGGACACCCGTGATGAGGTCGACAGCATCGTCCATCGCCACCAGCTGGACTACTCCCTGGCCCAGCTGCGGCTGGTGGGGCTGGTGTTGCTGGTGCTGGAGCTGGCCACCCTGCTGCTGGCGGGCAGCTTCGCCAGCGTCGAGGCCCCCGCCGACCGGCTCAACGGCCTGATCGGCCTCTCCCCCGCCCTGCCGCTGCTGCCCCTCGGGTTCGGCCTCTATCTGCTCGGCGGCGGCCATCGCCGCCACCACCGTGAGCAGCCCTGGACCGGCGCCCTGCACCGCACCCTGCTGCCCCTGGGGTTGGTCCTACTGCTGCTGCTGCCGGCGGTCACGATCCATGACGCCGCCACCCTGTTCGGCCAGAGACAGTCGGCGCCCCTCTCGCCCCTGCATCAGAGCCTGCTCAACCCCGTGCGCCTGGGCACCACCCTGCTGCTGCAGGGGGTCACCGGCGCCGGGCTGCTGCTGATCCGCCGCCAGGGGCGGCGCCAGATGCGGCGGCTGGGGCTCACCCCGGCCCTGTTCTTCCGCGCCGACGGCACCGGGCCGGTGCAGCAGCATCGGCGTCGCTCGACGGATTAGGTACGGGTGGTGGGGCCGGGAGGAATCGCGCGATCGCCTGGGGGACATTGAGGCGCAGCCAGGGGACATTGAGGCGCAGCCAGGGGACGTTGAGGCTCGGCCAGCATGATGTCCAGATCTGTACATCCTGTACAGAATCCGCTTGGCGCAGCGAAATGGTGAGTCCAGGCGCTGCACGAAAGGGCGCGGATCCTTCCGATTCAGGCCCGGCCCGCCGCTTCAGAGCCCGCTCACTGATTCAGCTTCAGCACCGCCATGAAGGCCTCCTGGGGCACCTCCACCCGGCCCATGGCCTTCATCCGCTTCTTGCCCTTGGCCTGCTTCTTGAGCAGCTTCTTCTTGCGGGAGATGTCGCCCCCGTAGCACTTGGCCAGCACGTCCTTGCGGATGGCGCTGATGCTCTCGCTGGCGATGATGCGGCTGCCGATCGAGGCCTGGATGGGAATCTTGAACTGCTGCCGGGGAATCAGCTCCTTGAGTTTCTCCACCAGACTCTTGCCCACGTTGTAGGCCTTGTCGCGGTGCACGATGGTGGTGAGGGGATCGGCCTTCTCGCCGTTGATCAGCACATCGAGGCGCACCAGCTCGTTACGGCGGTAGCCGATCAGGCTGTACTCCATCGAGGCATAGCCCTTGGTGCGGCTCTTCATCTGATCGAAGAAGTCCGTCACCACCTCGGCCAGCGGCATCTCGTAGTGAAGCGTCACCCGGTCGGTGGTGATGTACTTCATGTCGATGAATTCGCCCCGGCGCTCCTGGCACAGCTCCATCAGGGCGCCGTTGTAGACATTGGGGGTGTAGATCTCCAGCTTCACGTAGGGCTCCTCAATCGATTCCCGCTTCTGGGGATCGGGGAGGGTGGCGGGGTTGTCCACCATCAGGGTGCTGCCGTCGATCATGTTCACCTGGTAGATCACCGAGGGCGCGGTGACGATCAGATCGAGGTCGTACTCCCGCTCCAGCCGCTCCTGCACGATCTCCATGTGCAGCAGGCCGAGGAAGCCGCAGCGGAAGCCGAAGCCCATGGCGCTGCTGGTCTCCGGTTCGTACTGCAGTGCCGCATCGGAGAGCTGCAGCTTGTCGAGGGCCTCCCGCAGGTCGGGATATTGATCCGCATCGGTGGGGAACAGGCCGCAGAACACCATCGGCGTGGCCTCGGCGTAACCGGGCAGCGGCTCGCTCGCCGGGTTGGCCGCCAGGGTGATGGTGTCGCCGACGCGGGCATCGGCCACCGCCTTGATCGAGGCGGCCAGGTAGCCCACCTCACCGGCATGGAGGCTGTCCACCTGGCGCTGGTCCGGCGCCATCACCCCCACCTCGTCGAGCTCCACCACCTTGCCGCTGGCCATCAGCAGCACCTTGTCCTTGCGGGCGATCACACCGCTGATCACCCGGAAGTAGACGATCACCCCCCGGTAGGGGTCGTAGTAGGAGTCGAAGATCAGGGCCCGCAGCGGTTCATCCGCCTGGTCCGGCGGCGCCGGCACCCGATCCACCACCGCCTGCAGGATCTCGGGCACCCCCAGGCCGGTCTTGGCGGAGCAGTTGATGGCCGTGGAGGTGTCGAGGCCGATGATCGCCTCGATCTCCGCCTTGATGCGATCGGGATCGGCCCCGGGCAGATCGATCTTGTTGAGCACCGGAATGATCTCCAGATCGTTCTCCAGCGCCAGGTACACGTTGGCCAGCGTCTGGGCCTCCACCCCCTGGCTGGCATCCACCACCAGCAGGGCGCCCTCGCAGGCCAGCAGGCTGCGGCTCACCTCGTAGGAGAAATCGACGTGTCCCGGCGTGTCGATCAGGTTGAGGATGTAGGTCTGGCCGTCGGCCGCCTTGTACTCCATGCGGGCGGCCTGGAGCTTGATCGTGATGCCCCGCTCCCGCTCCAGCTCCATGTTGTCGAGGAACTGGGCCTGCATGTCCCGGGCCGCCACGGTGCCGGTGTCCTGCAGCAGGCGGTCGGCCAGGGTGGATTTCCCGTGGTCGATGTGGGCGATGATGCAGAAGTTACGGATCCGCTGGGCGGGAACGTCGGTCATGGGGTTGGATCAGGCCGGCGCCCGATCACTCAGGCCGCCTCGGAAGAAGCTGGAGCGATCCTAGGGAGGTCCCCCGGCGCCCCCGGCCCGGAGGGCGCCAGCCTCCCTAAGCTTGGCCGAACGACTCCCTGCATCCCCCATGACCACCGACACCGCCAGCCCCGACACCACAGCCCCCGCCGTGGACAGCGACCCCCGCGCCCTCACCATCGAGAACGTGGAGCGGGTGCTCGACGAGCTGCGCCCCTACCTGATGGCCGATGGCGGCAACGTCGAGATCGTCGAGATCGACGGCCCGGTGGTGAAGGTGCGGCTGCAGGGCGCCTGCGGGTCCTGCCCCAGCAGCACCATGACCCTGAAGATGGGCATCGAGCGCAAGCTGCGCGAGGCGATCCCCGAAGTGAACGAAGTGGTGCAGGTGCTCTGAACCCTGCCGGAATAAACCCGCGCTCGCCCCCCATCCGGGGGGCTTTTTCATGGCGGATTGTCAGCCGGCCCTTCCGATTCCCCCAGCCGATGGCGTAACGCTCCTCAAGGCCCCGGGGCGATCCGGGCGTACGTTGAAGGTGCAGCAGGAATGCTGCGGCGACTGAGGTTCCTGTCCGCGTCGGAGGAGGCCTGGAGCGATGACATGCCGGCTGCTTCTGTCATCGCTGGCGGGTTCCCGGAGACCCCACCACGGGCGGCGGCACCCCACCGATGCCAGCGGGTTCATGGTGGCCTGCTTCCTGATCGTGCTGGCCGTGCTCCTCGGCGGGCTGGCCATGGCAAAGCGCTCCAGCCTGGCGGAGCTGGCCTCGGCCTACCAGAGCCAGGGCCGGGATGCCCGGGCCGCCGCCGACAGCGGCATGGCGGCCGTGGTGAGTGAGCTGAACCGCCACCGCAACCGCCAGCTGCTGGTCAACGCCTGCCTGCTCGAGACCTCCACACCCGCCGCCATCGCCGTCAACAACGCCGTCAAGGTGCCGGACGGCCGGGCCTTCGCCAACGTGGGCGCCACCTTCCCCAGCGCCGGCGTCCTCCCCACCGCCCAGACGATCAACATCGGCGACGGCTCCCAGCAGCGCTGGCGTCTCGTGGATGTGGACTGCTCCGGCGCCACCCCCGCCACGGTGCGCCAGGGCACCCTGGCCAACCCCATGACCGGGGCCGCCGCCGTGCCCCCCTCCACCGGCCAGCTCACCCTCACCGTGCGCGGCTTCGCCCTGCGCGGCGGCTCCGTCGTGGCCGCCAGCACCCTGCAGCAGACCCTGGAGGTGGTGCCCAAGTGCCTCGACCGCAGCCTGCGCGGCCTGGGGAACAGCTTCGGCAACGACATCCGCCGCTGCAGCCTGGCCCCGGGCTTCGGCTTCGTGGCCGGCGCCGCCGATGACAACACCGGCGATCTGGTGATCTCCGGCGGTGCCTACAACCTCAACGTCGATCCGGTCACCTGCATCGCCACCAGCCCGTCGGGCTGCGTCGACGGCCTGGCCAACACCAGCGTCAACGTGGTCGACGTCAACCTGCCGCCGCCGCTGCCCACCGCCAACGTCACCTGCCGCAGCGCCACGCCACCGGCCAGCTGCAACGTGACCGTGAGCAGCGACCTGACCCTCGCCAGCCGCAACTTCGCCAGCTGGCCCGCCCCCTGGAACAGCCTCTGCACACGGGAGGATGAAAACGGCGGCGCCTCACCTCCAGGCCCGTTCCAGACCATCTCCTGCAGCCTCAACCGGCTCAGCACCGGTAACAACGTCGAGCTGTTCTTCGACACCAGCGGCCCCACCGCCGCCACCACGATCCCGGTGCGGCTGCACTTCCCCAACGCCTCCACCAGCGCTCAGAAGAGCGTCTCGCGGGGCAACGGCTCCTCGGGCATCTTCCAGTGCGATTCCGATGCCGGGGCCATCACCTGCACCACCACCACCCAGGGCGCCCCCCGCGCCGCCGACCTGGCGCTGTTCGGTTGCCGCCCCGGCGCGCCCGCCCCCTGCGGGGCCCAGTTCCTCTCCCTGGGCAACGGCAACGGCGCCTCGCAGAGCATGTTCCTCTACTTCCCCCTCGGCAACATCGAGATGGGCGGCACCCCGGACTTCAAGGGGGTGATCTGGACGAACGACTTCCGCGCCAACGGCAACATCACCGTGACGATCTCCCCGAGCGATCTGGAGAGCGTCTGCGGGTTGATGAAGTTCTGCGGCGGCGACGACTCCCTCTATGAAACCTTCGCGATCGATTACGTCACCAGAGCCGTCAGGCGTCACACCTACTCCTGAGCCGCCGTGAAACCCCTCCGTACCGCCACCCTCCCCCCGCACCGCCGTCGCCACGGCGCCGGCTTCTCCCTGGTGGAGCTGATGGTGTCGTCGGTGCTGCTGGTGCTGGCCCTCACCGGCACCTCGGTGCTGTTCGTGGAGTCCAACCGTTCCTCGGCGGCGGCGGAGACCCGCTACCGCCAGCAGGCGCTGGTGGACACCGATCTGGCCCGGGTGCGGCGGCTCAACGATCGCTACACCTGCAGCAGCGGCACCTGCACCAGCCTGGGCAGCGCCGAGCTCGGCAAGAACGATTTCTTCCCACCGCCCACCTCCACAGCCGCCGACGGCAACAGCAGCGCCGGCCAGCTCTTCGAGGCCCTGTGCAACTCCACCGGCCTGATCAGCCAGCTGGTGGCCGACATCGGCGCCCCCCCAGCGGCCCTCACGGCCGCCGGCATCACCTACAGCATCGACAGCGCCAACCAGGGGCAGCAGACCGTGAGTGAATTCGGCACCAACGTGATGCGCAACCTTCACCGCTACACGATCACCTACACGAACAGCAGCAGCGGCGAGCTGCTGCGCCGGGTCACGCTCGTGCCCACCACCGTCTCCTGGTGCCCCTGATGAAACAACACCCCTCCCATGCCGGCTTCACCATGATCGAACTCACCGTGGTGGTGGTGATCGTGGGCATCCTCTCCGCCGTCGGGCTCAGCGCCTCCGGCAATGAATGGCGGCGCGAGCGGGTCAACGCGGTGGCCACCGAACTGGCGGGCTGGCTGGAGGGGGTGCGGCGCACCTCCCTGAAGGGCAATGCCTGCCAGGTGACCATCAGCGGCGGCAACCTGACAGGCGGCGCCACCCTCGCCACCGCGTCCGAGCTGATCGCCGGCACCGCCATCGCCAACCCGACCATCGCCAACAACTGCCTCACCGGCCAGCCGATGCAGATCAGCGAAACCCTCGGCGCCTCCACCTACTCGATCGCCCCGGGCGGCGCCACCAGCTTCAAGTTCACCCCCCGCGGCACGGTCAACGCCGCGGCCGCCGACACCCAGCTCACCGCCCCGGTGGTGATCCAGATCTCCCTGGCCGGCAGCGGCGGGCCGATGCGCTGTGTGCGCATCTCCGAAGGCCTGGGCCTGATCAGTGTGGGCGCCAGCAACTCCAGCGGCGGCACCTGCCCGGAGAGCAGCTACGGAGGCACCCTCTGACGCCATGAACCACCCCAACTCCCACCGGGGCTTCACGATGGTCGAGCTGCTGATCACCTCGGTGATCATGGGCGTGATCTTCGCCACCGGCAGCAACGTGATGGTGACCCAGATCCGGGTGTCCTCCCAGCAGGAATCGCTGCGGCGGCTGCAGGACCACTGGGGCCGCATCAACCACCTGCTCGACAGCGAGATCACCGAATCGGCCGCAGCCACGGCCGTCCCCGGCACGTCCCTCACTCTCACCCTGGCGGGTGGGCAGACGATCACCTACGCCTATGACGGCAGCACCCGGACCATGACCCGGACGGGCCCGCCCATCAACGACAACGGCACCCTGAACCTGGCGAGCGGAACAGCCAACGTGTCCTCGGTGCTGCTCACCAACGTCGACGCCTTCTCGCCCACCCTCACCAACAGCCGCGAACCGGCCTACACCCTGGCCCTCAGCGACGGGCTGGGGGCGTCGTTCACCGGGCTGTCGAGCTCCAGCCGCTCGCGCACATCCAGCTACCCCTGACCGCCGCCCCCATGCGTGCCCGCCCCCCGGCCCCGCGGCCGGCGCTCCTGCTGCCGTTCCTGCTGCTGCCCCTGCTGCTGCTGTCGGGGTGCCGGCGACCGGCGGTGGAGGTGGGCGAGGGCCAGCGGGCGGCCTGCCGCAGCGAGGCCGAG
>NZ_JAYGHZ010000056.1:0-8010 GCF_034931285.1 Synechococcus sp. BA-120 BA3 | reverse complement strand
GTATAGGGGCCAGCCCCGGGGGCGGGACCCTCCAGCAGCCGCGCCATGGCATCGAACCGGGCCGGGTCCCGGCCCTCCAGCCACAGCCGCCCCTCGCCACGGTCGAAGTGGATCAGGGGGTCATGGCGGGCCGCCCACAGGGTGGCCATGTCGGAGGCCTGCCAGTGCTCGGCCGGCTCCACCCAGGCTCCGGCCTCATAGCCGAGCCAGCCCAGCCACGGTCCCCCCTGGCGCTCCAGATCCGCCAGGACGTCGAAGGGGTCGGCCGCCTCCGGGTCGCCCGGCAGCCCACGGCACGACACCGTGGCCACCGGATCCACCCCGAGCACGCCACGGCTGCCGAGGGGGCTGCCGTCGCCGTCAAGCAGCACCATCCCGTCCCGGCCAAAACGCTGGGCCAGGACCCCGGCGAGGGCCCGGGGCTCCAGCCAGGGAAGCGGGTCGCTCCTCAACAGTCGGCTCCGGCGCGGAGGGCGGCACTGGTGAGGTCGGGCCGGGCCGCGGCCATCAGGGCGGCGTCACGGATGCGGCAGCTGTCACAGCGGCCGCAGGGGAGATCCTCGCCGCTGTAGCAGCTCCAGGTGGCCGCGATCGGCACCCCCAACCGCAGGGCCTGGCGCACGATGGTGGCCTTGTCCCAGGCCACCAGGGGAGCCCAGAGGCGGGCCCCATGGCCCTCGCGCCCCGCCTTGGTGGCCAGGTCGGCCAGGCCTTGGAAGGCGGCCAGGTAGTCGGGGCGGCAGTCGGGATAGCCGGAGTAATCCACGGCGTTGACCCCGAGCACGAGGCTGGTGGCGCCGCGGGCTTCGGCCAGGCTCAGCCCCAGGGCGATGAACACCGTGTTGCGGCCGGGCACGTAGGTGCTGGGGATCACCCCCTCGACCACGCCGCCGTCGGGGACGGGGATGGCCGGATCGGTGAGGGCCGAGCCGCCCCAGGCCGCCAGGTTGACGGCGATCACGTGGTGCTCCTCCAGCCCAAGGGCTTCCGCCACCGCGGCGGCGGCGGCCAGCTCGCGCCGGTGCCGCTGGCCGTAGTCGAAGGAGAGGCCGATCACCCGGTGGCCCGCCTCGATCGCCAGGGCTGCGGCGGTGGCCGAATCGAGGCCGCCGGAGAGCAGGGCGATGGCGAGCGGCGGCGGGGGCGTGGCAGGGGAGCGCGCGATGGGGCGGGCGAAGGCGACGGTCCCCCCATTGTGGAAGCGGCCCCAGCGCCGGAGTGATCGGCAGTGACGGCGGATGCCATGGTGGTGGCTCCGGATTCCGGTCCCTACCGAGGTTCCCCATGGCCCATGCCCTGCGCCGCGACACGGCGGCCGCGGCCGCCGCCAGCGTCATCGTCAGCCTGCAGTCCCTGCTGGCGCTCGCGGTGGCACCGGCCCGGGCCATCCCCCGTCTCGATCTCACCCCGTACCCCAAGCCCACCGCCGCCCAGACCCGCTGGGTGATCCAGCTGCCGGGGGTGCTGCCGCCCACCGCCGATCCGCGCCTGTCCCCCAACCCGAGCGACTGGCGGGTGCAGCTGATCGCCGGCCGGGAGGTGGAGGCCGACTGCAACCAGAAGGCCTTCCGCGGCCGCTTCCGCGCCAGCAAGGTGAAGGGGCTGGGCGTGAGCGTGTACACAGTGAGCGATGTGGGGCCGATGGTGTCGACCCTGATGGCCTGCCCCCCCGGCCAGGCGACACGCAAGGTGTTCATCCCGATGGGCAGCAAGCCCTTCGTGGTGCCCTACGACGCCAGCCGGCCGATCGTGGTGTACACCCCGAAGGATCTGCAGCTGCGCTGGCGGCTCTGGAAGGCCGAGAAGGTGCAGCAGCCGGCCCAGGCCCTCTGAGGCTTCAGCGTTGGGGCGCATCCCAGGGGCCTCAGCGCACCCCCAGCCATTTGTGGCTCTGCAGGCTCAGGCGCCAGGCGGGGTGAGCACGCACGTAGGCCACCGCCAGTTCCCGGGCGGCCGGCTCGTCCCAGGCGGGCTGGAGCAGCCGCTCCGGGCCCGGGGCGGTGGTCGGGCGCAGGCGCACCGCTTCAGCAGCCATGGCTTCGGCGAAGTCCAGGTCGGCCGGGCCCGTCACCACCACCTTGAGCTCATCGCAGCGGGCCAGAAGCTCGGCCGCCGGAGGACGGTGGGGCTTGGGCGAGAGGGTGATCCAGTCGAAGCGGCCGCTGGGCTGCCCCACACCGCTGGTTTCCAGGTGCAGCGGCAGGCCCGTCGCCGCCAGGACCGCACACAGGGGGTCGAGGGGCTGCTGCAGGGGCTCGCCGCCGGTGATCACCACGAAGGCGGCGCCGGCACCGGCGGCGGCGCTGGCCTCGGCCGCCAGTTCGTCCAGGGGGCGCGAGGGATGGGCCGCCTGCGGCCAGGAGTGCTTGGTGTCGCACCAGGGGCAGCCCACATCGCAGCCCGCCAGGCGGATGAAGAAGGCGCTGCGGCCGGCGTGGAGCCCCTCCCCCTGCAGGGAGTGGAAGGTTTCCACCACCGCCGGGCCGTCAGCCGTGGACGGGGCTGGCGACACGGTCCACGGCCTCGCTGGGGGAACTGGGCAGCCGCTGCTGGGCCGCCTCGATCAGCCCCCGGAACAGGGGATGGGGCTTGCCGGGGCGGGAGAGGAACTCCGGGTGGTACTGGCAGGCGGTGAAGAAGGGGTGGTCCTTCAGCTCGATCAGCTCCACCAGGCGCCCATCGGGGGAGGTGCCGCTGATCTCGTAGCCCGATTCCAGGAACAGGGAGCGGTAGGCGTTGTTGAACTCGTAGCGGTGGCGGTGGCGCTCGTAGACCACCTCCTCGCCGTAGAGGCGCTGGGCCATGGTGCCCGCCGTCAGCCGGCAGGGGTAGACGCCCAGGCGCATGGTGCCGCCCAGGTCGACCACGTCCTGCTGCTCGGGGAGCAGGTGGATGACGGGGTGCGGCGAGGCCGGATCCAGCTCGGCGCTGGTGGCGCCCTCCAGGCCAGCCTGGTGGCGGGCCCACGCGATCACGGCGCACTGCATGCCCAGGCAGAGCCCCAGGAACGGCACCCGCTGCTCCCGCGCCCAGCGGATCGCCGCCACCTTGCCGTCGACACCGCGGTGGCCGAAGCCGCCGGGCACCACCACCGCATCCATGCCCCGCAGCAGGGCGTCGGCGCCCTGGCTCTCGATCTGCTCGGCGCAGATCCAGTGGAGATCAAGGGAGGCGTCCCGCTCCAGGCAGGCATGGCGCAGGGCCTCCACCACCGAGAGGTAGGCGTCGTTGAGCTGGACGTACTTGCCCACCAAGGCCACCTTCACCGCCGGGCCTGGGTGGCGCAGCTTCTCCACCAGCTCCGCCCAGCGCGCCATGTCGCTGTCGTGGTCGACCAGGGAGAGGACGTCAAGCACCTGGCGGCAGAGGCCCTCGCTCTCCATCGCCAGGGGCACCGCGTAGATGCTGTCGGCATCGAGGGCCTGGATCACGGCGCTCGCCGGCACGCCGCAGAAGCCGCCGATCTTGGCCTTGAGGTCGGTGCTGATCGGGCGGTCGCTGCGGCAGACGAGCACGTCGGGCTGGATGCCGATCGAGCGCAGCTCCTTCACCGAGTGCTGGGTGGGCTTGGTCTTGAGTTCGCCGGAGGTGCCGATGTAGGGCAGCAGGGTGACGTGGACGTAGGCCAGATCCTGGCGGCCGACGTCACCGCGGAACTCGCGGATGGCCTCCAGGAACGGCAGCGACTCGATGTCGCCCACCGTGCCGCCGATCTCCGTGATCACCACGTCGGCGCCGCTGTTGGCCGCCACCCGGTGGATGCGCTCGCGGATCTCACCGGTGATGTGGGGAATCACCTGGACGGTGCCGCCGTTGTAGTCGCCGCGGCGTTCCTTGTTGATCACCGCCTGGTAGATGGAACCGGTGGTCACGCTGTTGAGGCGCGACATGGCCGTGTCGGTGAAGCGCTCGTAGTGGCCCAGGTCGAGGTCGGTCTCGGCGCCGTCCTCGGTGACGAACACCTCGCCGTGCTGGTAGGGACTCATCGTCCCCGGATCCACGTTGAGGTAGGGATCCAGCTTCAGGATCGAGACGCTGTAGCCGCGGGATTTCAGCAGCCGCCCGAGGCTGGCCGCCACGATGCCCTTGCCGATGCTGGACACCACCCCGCCGGTGACGAAGACGAACTTCGCGGCATGGCCCCGCGTGGCGGACGGTGCGGACATCGGGGGCTGCGCTGATCCCCCAATCTACCGAGCCCTTCCAGTCCGACCGCCCCCAGGGGCCTCTGTCCCAGCGCCCCCTTGCCCCCTTGCCCAGCCTCCTGGGGGGGCGTCAGCGGGGGCGGCCGAAGCCGGCCGTTGCCCGCACCGTGGGCGCGGACCGGCGCAGGCCGCCCCCGCTGACGCTCACCCCTCCAGGAGGCTCCGGAGCATCCAGGCGGTCTTCTCGTGGATCTGCAGCCGCTGGGTGAGCAGGTCGGCGGTGGGCTGGTCGCTGGCTTCGTCGGCGATGGTGAACACCGAGCGGATCGTGCGGGCCACGGCCTCATGGCCCTCCACCAGCTCCCGCACCATGGCCAGGGCGGCGGGGACGCCTTCGGCCTCGGGGATCGAGGAGAGGCCGGCATAGAGGGTGCCGCCGTAGGGGGCGGGGAAACCGAGGGCCCGGATGCGCTCGGCGATCAGGTCGAGGGCGGTCCAGAGCTCGGTGTACTGGTCCATGAACATCAGGTGGAGCGTGTTGAACATCGGTCCGGTCACGTTCCAGTGGAAGCCGTGGGTCTTGGCGTAGAGCACGGTGCTGTCGGCCAGGACGCGGCCGAGTCCCTCGGCGATCTGCTGGCGCTGGTCCGCCGGGATGCCGATGTCGATGGGGGGAGCGGTGATGGCCATGGCAGGGGAGCGAGAGACCTCACTCTAAGACGAAGTGACTCCGCTTTATGACGGCATCATGGCCAAGGGCGCGGCGGGAGTGGCCCGCCCGCGTAAGGCCGATCCCCTTACAGTGCCGTCATGACCACCGTGACCCTCACCTCCAAGGGCCAGCTCACCATCCCGAGGCCGCTGCGCGAGGCCCTCGGCCTGGCCACCGGCGCCCGGCTGCAGGCCAGCATCGACAGCCAGGGCCGGCTGGTGCTGGTGCCCTCGAAATACGAGCCTGAGGATCTGTTCCGTCATCGGCCGAGCGTTCAGCGGTCGATGAGCCTGGCGGACATGGATGGCGCCATCGCCGCCGCCGTCGGTCGTGAGGACCCTTGACACCAACGTGGTGGTGCGGCTGCTGATCGGCGACGACCCCCAGCAGACCCCGGTCGCCGAGCAGGCCTTCCTCGAGGCCATCGCCTCCGGCGGGGTGTTCCTGCCTGATGTGGTGCTCGCCGAAGTGGGCTGGGTGCTGCGGGGCTACGCCCTGGATCGCCTCACCCGCCATCGGCTGCTGGAACGTCTGGTCCGCACCCGGGGGGTTGTCGTGGAGGACATCGATGCGGTGATCGATGCGCTGGAGAACTTCCGGCAGGGGGGAGATCTGGCGGACCACCTGATCCTGGCCAGAGCCTCACGGGCCGGAGCCCTGCCGGTGCTGAGCTTCGACCAGCGCTTCTCCGGCCACCAGGGTGTCGAGCTGCTCGGCGCCATCGCTCCCGGGGAGCCCCAACCGGGGAACCCTCCCTGACGGCGCCCCCTCAGCCCTCCTCGTCGCTCCAGGTGCTGGCCACGTGCAGCTCCTCCAGCTGCTTGGGCGCCACATCGGCCGGGGCCTGGGTCATCAGGCAGCGGGCCTGCTGGGTTTTCGGGAAGGCGATCGTGTCGCGGATCGACTCCTCGCCCGCCAGCAGCATCACCAGCCGGTCCATGCCGAAGGCGATGCCGCCGTGGGGCGGGGCGCCCATGTCCAGGGCCTCCATGAGGAAGCCGAACTGGCGCTCGGCCTCCTCCAGCGGCAGGCCGATGGTCTGCAGCACCTGGCGCTGCAGGGCCGCATCGTGGATGCGCAGGGAGCCGCCGCCCAGCTCCAGGCCGTTGAGCACCAGGTCGTAGGCCTGGGCGCGGGCCGTGGGGAGCTTCTCTGCCCAGGCGGCCGGATCGCTGCCCAGATCCTCGGCGTTGGGGGCGCAGAAGGGATGGTGCAGGGCTTCGAGGCGGTTCTCGCCGGCGTTGAACTCGAACATCGGGAAATCCACCACCCAGAGGAAGTTCCACCGGTCGTTGTCCCGCTCGGCCGGCACCAGGCCAAGTTCGCGGGCCAGGTACTGGCGCACCCGGTCGAGGGCCTTGTTGACGGTGGCGGTGTCGCCGGCGCCGAACAGCAGCAGGGTGCCTTCCGTGGCGCCGGTGCGCTCCAGCAGTTCCGCCTTCCTCTCGGCCGTGAGGTTGTCCTTGATGGCGCCGATCGTGTCGATCTCGCCGCCGGCCCGCACCCGGATGAAGGCCAGGCCGCCGGCCCCCGCCTTCTGGGCCTCGCTGAACACATCGCCACCGGGCTTGATGCGCACGTTGCTGACGGCCTCGTTGCCGCCGGCCACGGCGATGCACTTCACCGAGCCCCCGGCGGCCACGGCGCCGGAGAACACCTTGAAGCCCATGTCCCGGACGATGTCCGAGGCGTCGGTGAGCTCCATGCCGTAGCGGGTGTCGGGCCGGTCGGTGCCGTAGCGGGCCATCGCCTCGTGCCAGGTGAGGCGGGGGAACGGCCGCGGCAGCTCGATGCCCTTCACCTGCTTCCAGATGGCGGCGATCAGGCCCTCGTTGAGGGCCAGGATCTCCTCCTGGTCCATGAAGCTCATCTCCATGTCCAGCTGGGTGAACTCCGGCTGGCGGTCGGCCCGCAGGTCCTCGTCGCGGAAGCAGCGGGCCACCTGGTAGTACCGCTCGATGCCCCCCACCATCAGCAGCTGCTTGAACAGCTGGGGCGACTGGGGCAGGGCGAACCACTCTCCGCCGCAGACCCTGCTGGGCACCAGATAGTCGCGGGCGCCCTCGGGGGTGGAGCGGGTGAGCACCGGGGTCTCCACCTCGATGAAGCCCTCCCCCTCCAGATAGCCACGGGCGGCCTTGACGGTGGCATGGCGCAGGCGCAGGTTGCGGCCCATGCGCTCGCGGCGCAGGTCGAGGTAGCGGTGGCGCAGGCGCAGTTCCTCGCGGGTGTTCTCCTCGTCGTGCACCGACACCGGGAAGGGGAGGTTGCCGCGCACCTCGTTGAGCACCGTGATGCCGCTCGCCAGCACCTCGATGGCGCCGGTGGCCAGGCGCTCGTTGAGGGACTCGGCCGGCCGGGCCCGCACCTTGCCCTCCACCCGCAGCACCGTCTCGTTACGCAGCCGCTCGGCCACCGCGAAGGCGGCGGGGGCCAGGTCGGGATCCACCGTGATCTGCACGGTGCCGCTGCGGTCGCGCAGGTCGATGAAGATCACCCCGCCGTGGTCACGGCGCCGGTCAACCCAGCCGCCCAGCTGGACGGCCTCGCCGATGGCGTCGTTGCGCAGATCGCCGCACCCGTGGCTGCGCATGGTCCTGGTGGAAACGAATCGGTGAGTTTCCCACAGGGTGCTCAGCCACGCCGGTAGAAGGGCCGTTTCACCACCACGGCCGGCTCGGCGCGCCCGCGGATCTCCACCGCCAGCGCCGTGCCGGGCTTCGCCGCCGCCGCCGGCACATAGGCCAGGGCCACCGCTTCCCCAAGCGTTGGGGACCAGGTGCCGCTGGTGACCTCGCCCACCGGCTCCCCATCGAGGAGCACCGGGTAGCCGTGGCGTGCGATGGCGCGGCCCTGCAGCTTGAGGCCCACCAGCTTGCGCCCCACCCCCTCGGCGGTCTGGCGCTCGAGGGCGGCGCGGCCAATGAAGTCGGCCGGCATCTCCAGGTGCACCAGCCAGCCCAGGCCCGCCTCCAGGGGGGTGGTGGCCGCATCCATCTCGTTGCCGTAGAGGTGCATCGCCGCCTCCAGCCGCAGGGTGTCGCGGGCGCCGAGGCCGCAGGGGGTGACGCCTTCGGCCAGCAGCCGCTGCCACAGCGCCACGCCGGCCTCGCGGCCCAGCAGCAGCTCGAAGCCGTCCTCACCGGTGTAGCC
>NZ_JAYGHZ010000055.1:0-8214 GCF_034931285.1 Synechococcus sp. BA-120 BA3 | reverse complement strand
GGCTCCCACGGCCCCTGGCGGCGGCTGCGCAGGGGGCCGGCTGCCGGGCCGCGGGCCTGACGATTGACGTGGGCCCGATGCAGCGAGAGCAGCGGATGGGCCAGGGCAGCCGCCAGCAGGGCGACCTCCAGCCAGGGAAGCCAGCCCTGCAGGTGCAGGGAGGCGGCATAGCGCTCGAACGTCGGCGGATCCACCAGGGCCAGCAGCACGCCGCCGAGGTGGACGGCGAGGAACAGCACGAGCGCCAGCCCGGTGACGGCGATCCAGAATCCGACGATCATTCAGCTGCAGGTCAGCGCCCCTGGAGGCAAGGTGGCAGAAGGCATCGGGGCAATCGGCCGGGGCGGGGCAGTCGGCCGCAGGAAGCGAGGCGGGGCGCCGCCATGAAGCGGTCCGACCAGTCGCCCTTGGTGAGTGTCATCGTACCCAACTTCAACCACGGGGCCTTCCTGGGGGAGCGGCTGCGATCGATTCTCGAGCAGACGTTTCAGGACTTCGAGCTGATCGTTCTCGATGACGCCTCCAGCGACGATTCCCTTGCGGTGATCCGGGAGCGGCTGCGGGCCCATCCCCACCGGCTGGTCTGCCATGCGGTCAACTCAGGCCAGCCCTGCGCGCAATGGCTGCGCGGCATGGCGATGGCCACAGGTCGCTACATCTGGATCGCGGAATCGGATGACACCTGCGCGCCGCTGTTTCTCGAACGGATGGTGCGCCACCTCGAGGACGGCAGCGTGCTGGCGTACTGCCGCACCACCTCGATTGACGCGAAAGGCGATCCGATCGCCGACCAGAGTTTCTGGCCGGATCACATCGATCCCGAGCGCTGGCAGCGCTCCTTCACCCTCGAAGGGTCGCAGCTGTGCCGCACCTACATGGATCGGGGCAACGTCATCGCCAATGCCAGTGGCGTGGTGTTCCGCAAGCCCGATCCCGCGAGCCTGCGGGCCCTGGGCCCGCTGACCGCCGGCCGGCGCTGCACCGGCGACTGGCTGTTCTGGAGCCACTACCTGATGCGGATCGGTGGAACCGTGGCCTTCGACACCGAGGCCCTCTCCGGCTTCCGCTGCCACGACAGGACCACCCGCAGCACCGCCAGCCGCAGCCAGGAACGACTCCGTTTCGCGGAGTACTCCTCCGCCATCGCCTCGGTGCTGCGGATCACCCGGCCGACGCCTGTCTGGCGCTGGCATGCCGTGGCCACCAGCGGCGGCTGGGACTGGATTCTCTACGAGTACCTCTGGCGTTACCGGCCATCGCTGGCGGAAAAGCTGCTGATCCGGGTCCTGCACGGCCCCCTGCGCCTGGGGCTGTACGCGCGGCTGCTGCAGTCACCGTTGCTGCGCCGCCGCTACCTGCGCTGGCCCACCAACTGAGGCGACAGCACCGGGCCTGCCCGGTGGCCGCGACTATCGTTGATCCGGCAGCCCTGGGTGGTCATTGCGCGTCGCCTTTGCCCACTACAGCCAGGCGGATGACATCAGCGGCGTCACCACCTGGGTGCTGGGACTGGCCCGCCGACTGGCGGCCGATGGCGTCAGCGTCGCCATCCATTTCGTGATCGCACCCGGCGCCGGAGGCCGCGAAGGGAGCATGGAAGGCAATGGCGAACCGCCGCTGTTCAAGGCGCTGCGGCGCCAGGGCATCGCGGTGTTCGCGACCCCCAGGCGGGCCAGCCTCGCGGCGGACGCCCGGGACACCCTCGCCTTCCTCAACCACTGGCGGCCCACGGTGTTCCTGCCCCAGTGCAAGCCGGCCCACTACGCGGCGGCGGCCCAGGCCGGCAGCCGGGGGCTGCCCTGGGCGCTCACCCTGCACTCGGATGATCCCGACTACTGGGCAACCGTGGCGGCCTTCGGGGGTTCCCGTCAGGGCAGCGTCCTGGTCTGCGTGTCCCGCCACATCCGCGAGGCCTGCACCGCCAGGGGCATCGATCGGCCGGCCCGGGTGATTCCTTACGGGGTCCAGGTGCCGGAAGCGGCGACGGATTTCCGCTCCGATCCCTTCCGGGTGGTGTTCAGCGGCAGGATCTGGGAGCACCAGAAGCGCGCCTCGCTGGTGATCCGGACGCTGATCCGTTCCTGCCGGTCGAAGGCCTCCCTCCGCGCCACCCTGATCGGCGATGGCTATGCCCGGGCGGCCTGTGAACGGGAGGTGGCCGAGGCCGGCCTCGCCGGGGCGATCGACTTCACCGGGTCGCTCCCCCCCGAGCAGGTGAAGGCGCGGCTGCTCGATGCCCAGGCCATCCTGCTGATGTCCGACTTCGAGGGGCTGCCGATCGCCCTGCTGGAGGCGATGGCGGCCGGGGTGGTGCCCGTGGTGCGCCGCATCCCCAGCGGCATCCCCGAGCTGGTCGACGATGGCCGCACCGGCCTGCTGGTGACGGAGGATCCCGAGGTGGCCGCCGCTGCCCTGTTGCGGCTGGCCGACGATCCCGCCCTCTGGCGGCGCTGCTCGACGGCGGCCCGGCAGCTCGTCAGCAGCCAGTACAACGCCGACGCCAGCTACCTGATGTGGCGACGGCTGCTGGAGGACCTCGATCAGCAGGGCAGGGCCGCCACCTCCGGCCCCTACCCGATTCCGGCCGGAAGGATCCACGGCCTGCGGGGGATCCCGCCCTCGTTCCATCAGGAGTACCGGGCCCCCCAGCCGCGCTCCGCCGCCCTGCAGCAGGCCCTGCGCACCGCCGTCGCCAGGGCCAAGCATCGGATCAAGGGGGTCCTGGGCCGTCGACGGGGCGGGTGACCCCGGCATGGGAGGGTGCAGGGATCCCCGGCGCCCGGCCGTGCGACTCTCGCGCCCCTCCACCCTCCTCTGCGCCTTCCTGACGCTGCTGAACGACCGGCTGGGGGAGAGCATCGTCTTTCCGCTGCTGCCGTTCCTGCTCGCGGACTTCACCACCGACGGCCGCACCCTGGGCCTGCTGGCCGGCAGCTACGCCATCGCCCAGTTCACCTTCACCCCCCTGATCGGGGCCCTCAGCGACCGCTACGGCCGCAAGCCCGTGATCACCGCCTGCGTGGCCGGCTCGGTGCTGGGCCTGGGGATGTTCGCCCTCACCGTGATCCTGCCCTGGGGCCGGGTCTGGCCGGAGGCCGCCGCCGCCGGTCTGCCCCTGGCCCTGCTGTTCGCCGCCCGCCTGATCGACGGGGTGAGCGGCGGCACCGCCGCCACCGCTGCCGCCGTGCTGGCCGACATCTCGACGCCGGAACGGCGGGCCCGGGCCTTCGGCCTGATCGGCGTGGCCTTCGGGCTGGGGTTCATCCTCGGACCGGCCCTGGGCGGCCTGCTGGGCCGCATCAATGTGAGCCTGCCGCTGCTGCTCGCCGTGGGCTTCGCCGCGCTGAACCTGGTGGTGGTGGTGACCCTGCTGCCGGAAACCCATCCGCCCCAGGCGCGGCTGCCCCTGCCCAGGGCCTGGGAGCTGCAGCCCTTCGGCCAGCTGCAGCGGGTGTTCGCCGATCCGAGGGTGCGCCGCCTCTGCGCCGCCTTCTTCCTGTTCTTCCTGGGGTTCAGCGGCTTCACCGCCCTGCTGGTGCTGTACTTCAAGCAGGCCTTCGGCTGGGGCCCGGGCCTGTCGGCCGGCGCCTTCCTGGTGGTCGGTGTGGTGGCCACGGTGGTGCAGGGCGGCCTGATCGGCCCGCTGGTGCAGCGGCTGGGGGAGTGGCGCCTCACCCAGATCGGCCTGGGCTGCGTCATGGCGGGCTTCCTGCTGGTGCCTCTGGCGGATCAGGGCAACGCCGTGCCCCTGGTGTTCACGGCGGTGGCGATCCTGGCCCTGGGCACCGGCCTGGTGACCCCCAGCCTGCGCAGCCTGGTGTCACGGCGACTGGCCGACAGCGGCCAGGGGGCCGCCCTGGGCAGCCTGCAGGGACTGCAGAGCCTGGCCAGCTTCCTCGGTCCGCCCCTGGCGGGGCTGGCCTACGAGACCATCGGCCGGCGCAGTCCCTTCTGGCTGGGGATTCTGCTGATGGCCGTCGTGGTGTGGCTTGTGGCGGCCGGATCCCACCGTCAAGCAGAGGCGACACCCTGAGGGCGGGATCGCCATTGCTACGTTGCCGTCTCTGATGCCCGCGGGGCCCCGCCGTATGTCGTCGCAGCCGGTCGTCGCTCCCGATCTCTACATCAACCGCGAGCTGAGTTGGATCGATTTCAACCATCGGGTGCTGGCCCTGGCGCTCGATGAGCAAACGCCGCTGCTGGAGCAGGCCAAGTTCAGCGCCATCTTCAGCAACAACCTCGACGAATTCTTCATGGTGCGGGTGGCGTCGCTGAAGTCGCAGCTGGAAGCGGGAGTCACCGGCCGCAGCGACGACGGCCTGACGCCCCAGGAGCAACTGGAGGCGATCCAGAAGAAGCTGCGGCCGCTGCTGGAGATGCAGCAGCAGCACTACCGCCACTCCCTCAAGACCCATCTGGCCGAGTACGGGGTCCAGCTGCTCGACTACCTGCGGCTCAACGAGGCCCAGAAGGCCTGGGCCGACGACTATTTCCGCAAGGCGATCTTTCCGGTGCTCACCCCCCTGGCGGTGGACCCGGCCCACCCGTTCCCGTTCCTCAGCAATCTGAGCCTCAACGTGGCGGCCCTGATCCGCGACCCGGACACGGGCCGCCAGCAGTTCGCCCGGGTGAAGGTGCCCCAAAAGATCCTGCCGCGGTTCGTGCCGATCCCGACCGAGCTGAGCGGCGTCGTGCCCACCCCTGGCTACACGGCGGTGCCGCTCGAGCAGCTGGTGGCCTTCAACCTGCGCTGGCTGTTTCCCGGCATGACCATCGAAGGGCACTACTTCTTCCGGATCACCCGGGACGCCGACCTGGAGCTACGGGACCTGGAGGCCGACGACCTGATGGAGGCCCTGCAGGAGGGACTGCGCAAACGCCGGGTGGGCGGTGAGGTGGTGCGGGTGGAGGTGGCCGACGAGATGCCCGAGGAGGTGGTGCACCTGCTGATGGAGGGCACCGACGTGGAGCCGGCGGACGTCTACCGCACCAACGGCCCTTTGGGCCTCGACGACCTGATGAGCCTGATGGCGATCCCCCTCAGCCAGCTGCGGGATGCCCCCCACAAGGGACGCACGGCGCCGGCCCTGGTGCGGGCCCAGCGCAGCCAGCTGGAGGACGGTTCGATCAAGCAGGAGGAGTTCGAGAGCATCTTCTCGGTGCTGCGGCGCGGCGATGTGCTGCTGCACCATCCCTTCGACCTCTTCTCCACCTCGGTGGAGGAATTCCTCAGCCAGGCCGCCGCCGATGCCTCGGTGCTGGCCATCAAGATGACCCTCTACCGGACATCAAAGGATTCGCCGGTGGTGGCCTCCCTGATCCGCGCCGCCGAGAACGGCAAGCAGGTGATGGCCCTGGTGGAACTCAAGGCCCGCTTCGACGAGGACAACAACATCCAGTGGGCCCGCCAGCTGGAACGCTCCGGGGTGCATGTGGTGTACGGGGTGCTGGGACTCAAGACCCACACCAAGGTGCTGCTGGTGGTGCGGCGGGAGAAGGGGGCCCTGCGGAGCTATGCGCACATCGGCACCGGCAACTACAACTCCAAGACCTCCTCCCTCTACACCGACGTCGGATTACTGACGGCCCGGGAGGACTTCGGCCAGGACCTGGTGGAATTGTTCAACTACCTGACCGGATTCTCCAAGCAGCAGAGTTTCCGCAAGTTGCTGGTGGCCCCCGTCACCTTGCGCAAGGGCATGGAGGGGTTGATCCGGCGGGAGATCGACCATGCCAAGGCCGGTCGCGGCGGCCACATCAGGGCCAAGATGAATGCCCTGGTCGATCCGGCGATCATCGCCCTGCTCTACGAAGCCTCGGCCGCCGGGGTGCGGATCGAGCTGATCATCCGCGGCATGTGCTCCCTGCGGCCGGGGCTGGAAGGGGTCAGCGACGGCATCACGGTCGTCAGTGTCATCGGTCGCTTCCTGGAGCATTCACGGCTGTTCTGGTTCGCCAACGGCGGCCAGCCGGAGATGTTCTTCGGCAGCGCCGACTGGATGCCCCGCAACCTTGATCGACGGGTCGAGGCCGTGGCCCCGATCGAGGACCCGAGGCTCCAGCAGCAGATCGAGGCCTTGCTTGAGCTTTACCTCACCGATACGGGCGCCTGGCACATGCACAGCGATGGACACTTTGCACAGCGTCAGCACTCCGGTGAGCCGAAACTGACCCAGAAGCTGCTGATGGAACGCTGGCGCGGTGGGCTTGTTCCCGAGCCCAAAGCGTAGCCATCATGACATAAGCCACTTCCTTGGATCAAAATACATACCTTCTTCCGCTGGATTCGAGTTTCAACCTTCCTGCGGTGCTACATTCCGGCCAAATTCATTCGGGAGCCTGGGGTGATGGGGACACCTCTGCATTCCGCCCTCTCGCTGCTGAAAAGCAGTGGGGACGGGGCTTCGTCCAGCACCAGCAGGACGAATTCCAACGGCGGTTCAGTCAGTTCCAAGCCAACAGCCACAGCCAAGACCACGGTCCGCCAGGGGGGGCGCATCAGCGCCGACTCCATCGGTTGGTATCTCAGCACAATTGGCCGTGTGCCTCTTCTTACACCGGCCGAGGAAATCGAACTCGCCCACCACGTCCAGGCCGGCAAGAAGCTCCAGGCCCTCGTCGATGGTGAACTCACCGCCCGTCAGAGGCGCCAGCTGCGCATGGGACAGCGGGCCCGCGACCGCATGATGGCCGCCAACCTGCGGCTGGTGGTCAGCGTCGCCAAGAAGTATCAGAACCAGGGTCTCGAACTGCTCGATCTGGTCCAGGAAGGGGCGATCGGCCTGGAGCGGGCCGTCGACAAGTTCGACCCCGCCATGGGCTACAAGTTCTCCACCTATGCCTACTGGTGGATCCGCCAGGGCATGACGCGCGCCATCGATAACAGCGCCCGCACGATTCGCCTGCCGATTCACATCAGCGAGAAGCTCTCGAAGATGCGGCGGATCACCCGTGAACTCTCCCACCGGCTCGGGCGCCAGCCCAACCGGCTCGAGCTGGCCCATGCCATGGGCATGCAGCCGGAGGAGCTCGAGGAACTGATGACCCAGAGCGCCCCCTGCGCCTCCCTCGACGCCCACGCCCGCGGCGAGGAAGATCGCAGCACCCTGGGCGAGCTGATCGCCGACCCGGCCAGCAACGAGCACTTCGACTCGATGGACCGCCATCTGCAGAAGGAGCACCTCGGCGCCTGGCTCTCCCAGCTGAACGAACGGGAGCAGAAGATCCTGCGGCTGCGCTTCGGCCTCGAGGGCGCCGAACCGCTCACCCTCGCCGAGATCGGACGTCAGATCAACGTCTCCCGCGAACGGGTGCGGCAGCTGGAGGCCAAAGCGATCATGAAGCTGCGCCTGATGAGCAACCTCCACCAGGCCGCCTGACCCAAGCTTCCCTGCTGGCGTTGGTCCTTCCACCGGAGCATGACGACCTGGCCCGGCTCACCGGTGTGCTGGCCGTGGCCCTCTGGCTGGCCCTGCTCAGCGCCGGAGCCCTGCTGCTGCGCCAACGCTGGCCGGGGCAGCGGGAATGGAGCCGCAAGCTGGTCCACATCGGCGCCGGGCCGGTGGTGCTGATCGCCTGGGCCTTCGGTGTCGAGCGGCTGGTCGCCGTGCCCGCCGCCGCCACCATCACCCTCCTGGCCGGCCTCAACCACCGGGTGCGGGTGCTGCCGGCCATCGAGGACGTGGAACGGCACAGCTATGGCACGGTCGCCTACGGCGCCTCGATCACCCTGCTGCTGTGGCTGTGGTGGCCTGCCCACCCCGCCACGGTGGCGGCGGGGGTGCTGGTGATGGCCTTCGGCGACGGCCTGGCCGGTCTGCTGGGCCCGCTGATCCCGTCGCCCAGCTGGACGGTGTTCGGCGAGCGCCGCTCCCTGGCGGGCACCGCCGCCATGGGGATCGCCAGCCTGGTGGTGCTGCTGTGCCTGGGGCTGCTGGGTGGTGGCCCGGCGCCAGCCTCGATCGCCCTGATCGCTCTGGTGGCGACGGGGCTGGAGCAATGGGCCCTGCTGGGCATCGACAACATCAGCGTGCCCCTGGCGGTGGCCGGGCTGTGGCGGGCGCTGAGCTGATGGGGCCGATCGAGCGGATCCTGATCGGCCTGGCCCTGGTGGCGGTCCTGCTGGCCCTGCGGCTGGCCACCCGCCGCTTCCGCCTGCCGCCACCGCCGCTGCTGCTGCCGCTGCTGGCCGTGCTGCTGTGGTGCGTCCTGGGC
>NZ_JAYGHZ010000054.1:0-8438 GCF_034931285.1 Synechococcus sp. BA-120 BA3 | reverse complement strand
CTCCACCTCGGCCACCAGAGCCTCTCCCAGACCCGGCACCGCCCCCAGCTCGGCGGCGGAGGCCCGCCAGGCGGCGGCGAGTCCACCACAGCTGACCTCGAGAGCCCGCAGCCGCTGCCAGCCGAGGCCGGGGCAGCGGCTCCAGAGCAGCCACCACAGACGCCGCTGCCGGTCCCAGGGCGGGACCGCCCTGCGGGGGAACGCCCCCTGCACCAGATCTCCCATGGCCCGCGCCAGCGCCCGTTCAGTAGTACAAGCGTACTATGGGTGAACGTCGGCGCCAAGGGGGCCCGCCCGCAGGATCGCCAGGGCCTGCTCCAGGTCAGGCGGCAGCCGCCGCTGCAGCCGCCGCCGCGAGGCCCCCCCGGAGAGATCCACCAGCACGAGGTCGACGCAGGCCTCGGCCGCCAGCCCCCCGTCCGGGCGCAGGAATCGGCTCTGCCAGGGAAGCTTGACGCCCTGCCGCAGCAGCACCCGGCTGTGGATCGCGACCGCGTCACCGTGGAGCAGGGCCTGGCGGTAGTCGATGCGCAGGCCCACCACCGGCAGCTCCAGCCCACGGGCCGAGAGGTCGCTGTAGTGGAGGCCGGCCCTGGCCAGGGCCTCGACGCGGGCCTCCTCCAGCCAGGCCAGATAGGCCCCGTGCCACATCACGCCAGCGTGATCGGTGTGCTGGGGCAGCACCCGCCGGTTCAGGCACCACCAGCCCGCTTCGGAGCGCTGCATCACGGTCTTCACCACAGGGGAGTGCGGAACCAGGATCAGCCATAGGCTGATCCAGAGCCTCTTTGACGTCCGTGTTCCGCAACCTGCTGATCGCCGATTCCGGCAAGGGTCAAGTGGAGGAGATGGTCCGCATCCTGCGGGACATTCCTCCCTGCCGTCAGGCCCGGATCAACCTGCTGCACGTGATTCCCGAGCAGGGGGGCCTGGATCTGGAGACCCATCGCCAGCAGGCCGAGGTGCTGATCAAGGAGGCCATCGAACGTCTCGGCCTCAGCCCCGGTGAGGTCAACACCCTGGTGCGGGAGGGCGACGCCAAGCTGACCGTGCTCAACGTGGCCGATGAGCTGGAGGCCGACCTGATCGTGATGGGATCGCGGGGCCTGGGCCGGCTGCAGTCGATTCTGGGCAACAGCGCCAGCCAGTACGTCTTCCAGCTCTCCACCCGGCCCATGCTGCTGGTGCGGGACGACCTCTACGTGAAGGCCATCAACCGGGTCCTGGTGGCCATCGACGGAACCGGAGTGGGCGATGACGCCCTGCGGCTGGCCTGCGAGCTGGTGCAGGGCATCCCCGGCGGCAGCCTCACCGGCGTGCATGTGTCCCGCCAGGACATCACCCCCTCACGCGGGGGGCGCACCCCCGGTGACGAGGTGCTGCAGAAGGCGATCCAGCGGGCCCGCAGCTTCGGGGTGGAGATGAAAGGATTGCATCGCACGGGCGACATCGCCCGGGGTGTGTGCGCCGCCGCCGAGGAGGCGAAGGCGGACCTGGTGGTGATCGCCTCCCAGGACCGCAGGCCGCTCGTGGCCCGTGCCCTGGTGGATCTCGACAAGCTGCTGGGCAGCTCGGTCAGTGACTACATCCGGGTGCACGCCCCGGCTCCGGTGCTGCTGGTGCGGGAGCCAGAGGGGCGGGCGCGCTGAGGCCGCCTCAGCCGCCCTGGCGGCTGTTGGTCTGGATATAGAGAATGATCAGGAAAACGGCGGGAACCAGAACGAACAGGAGGCTGGCAACGAAGCCGAGGTCGTTGGTTTCCATGACTGCTGGAGAGGTTCTGAGAAGGTATCACCGCCCATCGGCGGGAAGGACGCCCCCTTCATCGCTCGTTGCGGATGGGTCGGACTCCGCCTCCGGCTCCTCGGCCTCGGGGGGGGCCGGCCAGGCGGTGGGCCCTTCCGGCAGGGGCTGGGTGCGGGCCCGGGCCAGGTCGCCCTCCCGGTCGGCGAGTCCCACCTGGGGCCTGGTGAGCACCATCACCGATTTCTGCACCAGGGCCTGACAGGCCAGCCGCCAGCCCTGGGGCCGCCTCCTCAGCTTGAGCTGCTCCACGGCCGTCTGTTCGGTCAGGGCGTTGGCCGCCCCGCCTTCCACCACCTCCACGAAGCAGGTGATGCACTGACCGCAGCCCCCGCAGTTGCCCAGCCGGCCCTTCAGGCCGTAGAGCTCGATGCCCTCGCGCAGGGCGACTTCCCGGAGGTTCTCCCCCGGGTAGCACTCCACGTCGCGCTGCTCGCGCACGAACCGGATCACGGGCATGGCGGAAGCCTCTCGGGAAACACGACGGCTCCCATTGTGAGGCGCGCCGTTGCGGTCCGTTACCTGGGCCCCGTGCCGTTGCCCGCAACCCTTACCATCGCCAGCACGGATCGGTAATCACCGAGCGTCTCCTTAGCCGCCATCGCCCCGGCGACCGGCTTCGGCAACTGTCAACCCAGACCTGACCCCCCAATGGGATTGCCCTGGTACCGGGTGCACACGGTCGTCATCAACGACCCGGGCCGACTGCTGGCCGTGCACCTCATGCACACCGCCCTGGTAGCCGGCTGGGCCGGCTCCATGGCGCTCTACGAGCTCGCGATCTTCGACCCCTCCGACCCGGTCCTCAACCCCATGTGGCGCCAGGGCATGTTCGTCATGCCCTTCATGGCCCGCCTGGGTGTGACAGGCAGCTGGGGCGGCTGGAGCGTCACCGGTGAAACCGGCGTCGACCCCGGCTTCTGGAGCTTCGAGGGCGTGGCCGCCGCCCACATCATTTTCAGCGGCCTGCTCTTCCTGGCCGCCATCTGGCACTGGACCTACTGGGATCTCGAGATCTGGCAGGACCCCCGCTCCGGGGAGCCGGCTCTCGACCTGCCCAAGATCTTCGGTATCCACCTGCTCCTGGCAGGCCTCGGCTGCTTCGGCTTCGGCGCCTTCCACCTCACCGGTGTGTTCGGTCCGGGGATGTGGATCTCTGACCCCTACAGCCTGACGGGCCACCTCGAACCGGTGCAGCCCGCCTGGGGACCGGAGGGCTTCAACCCCTTCAACCCGGGCGGGATCGTGGCGCACCACATCGCCGCCGGCATCGTCGGCATCATCGCCGGCATCTTCCACATCACCACCCGTCCCCCGGAGCGCCTCTACAAGGCCCTCCGCATGGGCAACATCGAGACGGTGCTGGCCAGCGCCATCGCCGCGGTGTTCTTCGCGGCCTTCATCGTGGCCGGAACCATGTGGTACGGCTCGGCCGCCACGCCGGTTGAGCTGTTCGGCCCCACCCGCTACCAGTGGGATCAGGGCTACTTCAAGACCGAGATCAACCGCCGCGTCCAGACCGCCCTCGACAACGGCGCCACCAAGGAAGAGGCCTATGCGGCCATTCCCGAGAAGCTCGCCTTCTACGACTACGTCGGCAACAGCCCCGCCAAGGGTGGTCTGTTCCGCGTGGGCCCGATGATCAACGGTGATGGCCTGCCCACCTCCTGGATCGGTCACATCGCCTTCACCGACAAGGAAGGCCACGACCTCGAGGTCCGCCGTCTGCCCAACTTCTTCGAGAACTTCCCGGTGGTGCTCCAGGACGAGCAGGGCATCGTCCGCGCCGACATCCCGTTCCGTCGGGCCGAGGCGAAGTATTCCTTCGAACAGCAGGGCGTGACGGCCACCGTCTACGGCGGTGCCCTCAACGGTCAGACCTTCACCGACCCTGCGGATGTCAAACGGCTGGCCCGCAAGGCCCAGCTCGGCGAGGCCTTCGAGTTCGACCGTGAGACCTACCACTCTGACGGCACCTTCCGCAGCTCCCCCCGCGGCTGGTTCACCTTCGGCCACGCCTGCTTCGCCCTGCTCTTCTTCTTCGGCCACATCTGGCACGGTGCCCGCACCCTCTACCGTGATGTCTTCGCCGGTATCGACCCCGATCTCGGTGAGCAGGTGGAGTTCGGTCTGTTCGCCAAACTGGGCGACCGTTCCACCCGGCGCCTGCCTGAGGGCTACGTGCCCCCGGCCGGTTCCACCCTCAGCTGACCGCCAGTCCCCCCGAGGATTCCCATGGAGAGCTTCGCCTACATCCTGATCCTGGCCCTGGCCATTTCCACGCTGTTTTTCGCCATCGCCTTCCGCGACCCCCCGAAAATCGGCAAGTGACCAGCCGTCCTGATTGATGCCAGCCCCCGGGACACCGGGGGTTTTTTCATGCTTCGGCCCCCAGGCGCGAGGCAACCCCTTCTCTTTGTGCGCGTAGCTGTTTACACTCCGATCACTTGGACGCGTGCCCGGGGATGCAATGTCCCTCCTGCCAACACACCGATAGCCGCGTTCTGGAATCAAGGGCCGCCGATTCCGGGCGCAGCGTGCGGCGGCGGCGGGAATGCCTCAACTGTGATTTTCGCTTCACCACCTACGAACGGGTCGAGACCGTTCCGATCACCGTGGTCAAGCGCAACGGCAGCCGCGAAACCTTCAACCGCAGCAAGCTGCTGCACGGCCTGCTGCGGGCCTGCGAGAAGACGGGCCTGGAACCGGCGCGGCTCGAAGCCGTCGTCGACGACATTGAGCTGGCCCTGCAGCAGCGGGTCGGCCGGGAGGTGAGCAGCAATGAGATCGGTGAGCTGGTGCTCCAGCGCCTGAGGGAGATGAGCGAGGTGGCCTATGTGCGCTTCGCCTCCGTGTATCGCCAGTTCCAGAGCGTCAGCGATTTCGTGGCCACCCTTGAGGGGCTGGGCAGCCGCGGCAAGGCCAAGAGCCGGCTGGCGGTGGTGGGCTGAACCCGCCAGCAGGCCCTGAGCCGATCGGCGAGCCGGTCCGTTGATAGAGTGATCGATCGGGTGTGCGCTGCAGGCGGGCAGCCATCCCTTTCCTTCGCACTGCCACCGGCAGACCGCCCCAGCTCCATGACCCTCACTCCTTCTTCCGAAGCCGACACCCTCGAGGCCCTCACGCCGATCAGCAGCGAGGAGGCCGCCGACATCGAGACCACAGCCGATCTCGACCTGGCGATCCCGGAAGAGGTGCCCAGCGCCGATGACTCCAGCAGCCGGGTCAGCGCACGGGACGGCGACGGTGTGGGCTTCACGCTGGACGAGTTCGCGGCCCTGCTCAGCAAGTACGACTACAACTTCAAGCCGGGCGACGTCGTCAACGGCACCGTGTTCGCCCTGGAATCCAAGGGCGCGATGATCGACATCGGCGCCAAGACCGCCGCCTTCATGCCCCTCCAGGAGGTGTCGATCAACCGGGTCGAGCACCTCTCCGACGTGCTCGAGCCCGGCGAGGTGCGCGAGTTCTTCATCCTCAGCGAGGAGAACGAGGACGGCCAGCTCACGCTGTCGGTGCGTCGCATCGAGTACCAGCGGGCCTGGGAGCGGGTGCGTCAGCTGCAGAAGGAGGACGCCACCATCTACAGCGAGGTGTTCGCCACCAACCGCGGCGGCGCTCTGGTGCGGGTAGAAGGCCTGCGGGGCTTCATCCCCGGCAGCCACATCAGCACCCGCAAGGCCAAGGAGGAGCTCGTGGCCGACTTCCTCCCCCTCAAGTTCCTGGAGGTGGACGAAGAGCGCAACCGCCTGGTGCTCAGCCATCGCCGTGCCTTGGTGGAGCGCAAGATGAACCGCCTCGAGGTGGGCGAAGTCGTGCTGGGGACCGTCCGGGGCATCAAGCCCTACGGCGCCTTCATCGACATCGGCGGCGTCAGCGGCCTGCTGCACATCTCCGAGATCAGCCACGAGCACATCGAGACCCCCCACACCGTGCTCAATGTCAACGATCAGATGAAGGTGATGATCATCGATCTCGACGCCGAGCGGGGCCGGATCTCCCTGTCCACCAAGGCCCTCGAGCCGGAACCGGGCGACATGCTCAGCGATCCCCAGAAAGTGTTCGACAAGGCCGAGGAGATGGCCGCCCGCTACAAGCAGATGCTGCTCGAGCAGGCCGAGGACAGCGAACCGATGGGTGTCTCCCTCGAATGATCACGGCTCGGATCCACTGACGATGGTTCACCTTTCCCTGCGGGGCACCCCGCTTCCCTGCGGGGACAGGCCACTGGAGGCGGTGCTGTTCGACAAGGACGGCACCATGAGCCACAGCGAACCGATGCTCGAGGCCCTGGCCCAGGCCAGGGTCTTTCATTGTCTGGCCCTGGCCGACCTCGCCGCGTCCGACCCGGAGCGCCACCGCGACCTGGGCGCCCTGCTGCATCGCGCCTACGGCCTTTCCGCCGCAGGGATCCACCCGGCCGGCACGATGGCGGTGGGGAGCCGCGACCAGAACCTGGTGGCCACCGCCACCGCCCTGGCCCAGGTGGGCCTCGGCTGGCCCGAAGCCCTGGCCACGGCCGAGGCGGTGTTCGCCCGCACCGATGGCCTGCACGGCCAGGGCAGTGAGCAGCGCCCGGCCCCCACCCCGGGCCTGCGGCAGCTGCTGGAGACGCTGCGCCAGGCGGGAGTGCGCTGTGCCGTGATCAGCAACGACCATGTGGAGGGCATCGAGGCCTTCCTGGCGGCCCACGAACTGGCCGCCTACGTGCAGGCCGTCTGGAGCGCCGAGCACCAACCCCGCAAACCCGACCCCGCCGCCATCCACGGCCTGTGTGAGGAACTGGGCGTGGCGGTGGAGAGCTGTGCCCTGGTGGGCGACGCCAACAGCGACCTGCGCATGGCACGGGCCGCCGGGGTGCCGGTGGTGCTGGGCTACCGGGCGGGCTGGCGGCGGCCGGTGGCGCTGGATGGCTCCTTCCTGCAGCTGGACCACTGGCGGGAGCTCACCGTGGTGCCGGGACCGGCGAACCGGTGGGAATAAGCTCAGCCATCGACTGATCCCATCCCCCTATGAGCCGTTTCGTCTTCACCTCGGAATCGGTGACGGAAGGCCACCCCGACAAGATCTGCGACCAGGTGAGCGACGCCGTGCTCGACGCGCTGCTGGCCCAGGACCCCTCCTCCCGGGTGGCCTGCGAGACCGTGGTGAACACCGGCCTCTGCCTGATCACGGGGGAAGTCACCACCAACGCCCGCGTCGACTTCAACACCCTGGTGCGGGCCGTGATCGAGCAGATCGGCTACAGCGGCGCCCGTGCCGGCGGCTTCGATGCCCGCAGCTGTGCCGTGCTCATCGCCCTTGATCAGCAGTCGCCGGACATCGCGCAGGGGGTGGATGAGGCCGACGACCACGACGGCGATCCCCTCGACAAGGTGGGCGCCGGCGACCAGGGCATCATGTTCGGCTACGCCTGCGACGAAACGCCGGAGCTGATGCCGCTGCCGATCAGCCTGGCCCACCGGCTGGCGCTGCGGCTGGCCCAGGTGCGCCATGACGGCAGCCTCGGCTACCTGCTCCCCGACGGCAAGACCCAGGTGAGCGTGGTGTACGAGAACGACCGCCCCGTGGCGATCGACACGATCCTCATCTCCACCCAGCACACCGCCGAGGTGGACGGCATCAGCGACGAGAAGGCGGTGCAGCAGCGCATCCGGGAGGACCTCTGGACCCACGTGGTGGTGCCCGCCACGGACGATCTGCCCCTCAAGCCCTCCACCGAGGGCACGCGCTTCTACGTCAACCCCACCGGCAAGTTCGTGGTGGGCGGCCCCCAGGGCGACGCCGGCCTGACGGGCCGCAAGATCATCGTCGACACCTACGGCGGCTACGCCCGCCACGGTGGCGGCGCCTTCTCCGGCAAGGACCCCACCAAGGTGGACCGCTCCGCCGCCTACGCCGCCCGCTACGTGGCCAAGGCCCTGGTGGCCTCCGGTCTGGCCCACAAGGCCGAGGTGCAGCTCAGCTACGCCATCGGCGTCGCCCGGCCCGTGAGCATCCTGGTGGAGAGCTTCGGCACCGGCGCTCTCAGCAACGCCGACCTCACCGCCCTGGTGCAGGAGCACTTCGACCTGCGTCCCGGCGCCATCATCGAAGCCTTCGGCCTGCGGGAACTGCCCCAGCAGCGGGGCGGGCGCTTCTACCAGGACGTCGCCGCCTACGGCCACTTCGGCCGCAAGGATCTCGATCTCCCCTGGGAGGACGTGACCGCCATCGCCGCCACCCTGAAGCAGGCCACGGCGAGCCGTGTCAGCGCTGTATCTGGGGGTTGACCTCGGCAGCAGCGGCCTGCGCCTGGCCGTTCTGGCTGAGGCCGGGGCTCCCGGCGGAGACCCCGCCAGCCCCGTTCTGAGCAGGCAGTCCCCCTACCCGGGCCGCTTCGAGGATCCAGAAGCCTGGCGGCAAGGCCTGATCGATCTGGTGGCCACCGTGCCCGAGGAGTGCCGCCGGCGGGTGGCGGCCGTCGCCATCGATGGCACCTCCGGCACCCTTCTGGCCTGCGGTCCAGGAGGCCGCCTGCTGCCGCCGCCACTGGCGCACGCCCTTCCCTACCACCAGGCCTGTCCTGAGCAGGCCGGGGCCATCGCCACGCTGCTGGCCACCGGTGCGCGGGCCGCGGGGAACGGGGCGTGGGC
>NZ_JAYGHZ010000053.1:0-8637 GCF_034931285.1 Synechococcus sp. BA-120 BA3 | reverse complement strand
GCACCAACGGCGTCAAGGGCGGTGGCACCCCTCCCACCCAGGCCGGCCCCCGCAGCCACGGCTGATCACCCGCCGCCACGCTCCTCTCCTCCGCACCCCCGCCCATGGATCCCCGCTTCCGGGTCGAGCTGATCGCCGCCACGCCGAACCCGCAGCTGTGCGTCTACGCCGGGATGCACCAGGACTACAGCGAGGGCTTCGTGGCCGCCGACCGGGCCGACTGGCCCGACGAGCGCAAGGCCGGGGAGATCTGCGTCAAGCGGCTGCTGGCCGGCGAGCGCGGCCACTACGGCCCGCTGGAGCACGCCCAGATCGTGCTCAACGTGGGCTGGTTCCCCCATTCGGTGATGCAGCAGGCCCGCACCCACCGGGTGGGGGTGAGCTTCGATGTGCAGTCGATGCGCTACACGGGCGACCGCATCCGCCGGGCCGCCAACGGCGAACTCGACCTGGAGGAGGTGTTCTACCTGCGGCCGGTGGGGCCCTACAGCGACCGCCAGGGCAAGAAGTACCTCTACGACGAAGGCCAGCGGGCCATCGATCTGGAACTCTGCCGGGTGGCGGCGGCGCGCTACCGGGATCTCCTGGATGCCGGCTACGCCGAGGAGCACGCCCGCGGCATCCTGCCGTTCGACTACCGCCAGCACTTCGTGGTGAGCTTCACCCTGCGGGCCTTCCTGCACTTCCTCGACCTGCGGGCCAAGCTCGATGCCCAGCAGGAGATCCGCGAACTCTGCGACCTGATGTGGCCCCACCTGCAGCAGTGGGTGCCGGAATTCGCCGACTGGTACGAGAAGAGCCGCCTGCACAAGGCACGGTTGGCGCCTTGAGCGACGGCAGCCATGGCCCCGGGGCGGTGCTGCCGTTCACTGGTGCGGATCCAGGCGCCCGATCGTGCTGTCGAGGGCATGCTTCAGCTTCACCGCAGCAACGTCGACGGCCTCCTCCAGCGTCGACGCCTGATGGCTCACGGAGATCGGCTGATGGCCGGAGAGACGCGCCTCAAGCAGGCAGCGTTTGTCTTCGCTGCCGGACTTCTGGTCGCTGTTCTGATCGCTGAGATGAATCTCCACCCGTGTGAGCCTGGAACTGAGATGCCCCAAGGTGCCCCTCACCGTCGCGTCCACCTCTTCGGTCAGCCGATCGTCGGCCTCGATGTTGTGATCGGTGTTGATCTGAATCTGCATCAATCCGCCCTCTTCTGATTCTCTTCAACCAAACTCTATGCCTGCTGGGAGCGGCCCATTCAAGGCAGCGCTGCCTCGGCAATCGCAGTCCACCAGCGTTCCACCACCTCGGGGCGGCCGTACCAGCTGGAGCCGAAGGCGCCGCCATGGGTCCGCCGGCCGTGAGACGGCGGTCCAGGTGATCTCGGACACCACCCGCAGGCCGCCCGGCCTCAGCCCCCCACCACGAAGGCATCCACGATCTCGTAGCGCTCGCCGCTCTGCCCCAGGGTCAGCACCGACACGTCGCCGCGCCGCGCCACCGAGAGGGCCTCCGGCTGATCGGAGGCCACGACCTTGCCCTTCACGAACAGGAACTGCCGCTTCTGGCCCCCGGGCAGCGTCACCACCACCGTGGCACTGCTGTTGGCCCGGCGGATCACGGAGGCTTTGCACCTGGCAGCCTTGGCGCCGTTCCCGGACACGCAGGGCACCTCCGCTGAAGCGTGAAACGGCGTGCCGGGGATCAGGGCATCGCGGGAGGCGGGCAGCGCGGCCAGGGGAACGCCGCCGATCCCCACCTTCAGGCTGTAGGTGCCGGTTTCGTTGCGGCGGGCCGCCGGGCGCATCAGGTACACCCGCACCGTGACATCACCATCGCTGGGCAGCAGACCCTTGAAGCGGTTGCCGGACACGCTGCCGATGAACAGGGCCGTGTCGGTCCCGGCCGCCATCACGTTGAAGTAGTTCTGGGAATTGGAACCCTTGAGCTCCACCGTCAGGGTCTGGCCAGCACCCGCCCGCAGCTTGTAATCGACGGTCTGGTCGCCCTTGATCTGGCCCTGGAGCCGCGCGGACTCGGCTCCAGCTGTGAAGCTCACCCGGCGGCTCTCGATGCCGCTCTGGGCCAGGGCGGCCCCGGCCGGCAGGCCGAACACCAGAAGGCCAGCCGTGAACAGGGCGAGGGGTGCACGCATCGAGGCCGGGAAGCGATTCTCGGCAACCTACCCCGCTTCCTCTTGGGCTATGCAGGAGACTGACGGGGGCCCGCTATCGCTCCAAGGAGTCGGATGAAACGCCTCGTCTGGGGCCTGGCCCTGGGACCCGGCCTTGCTCTTGGTCTGGCGATGGCGACAACTGGCCAGGCAGCAGCGGCACCGGTGCTGCGGGTGGGCCTGGTGGATGGCTCGCCGCCCTGCAGCTACCGCGAGGCGGGGGTGTGGCGGGGCCTGGCCGTGGATCTGTGGAACCGGGTGGCCACCCTCGAGGAGATCCCCTACGTGGTCTCCCAGTGGCCCTCAGTGCGGCAGATGCTGGAGGCCAGCCGCGAGGGGCGGCTGGATGTGGCGGTGGGCTGCATCAACGTCTCACCCGACCGCCTGGAGCGCTACCGCTTCGCGCTCCCCTTCCAGGAGGACGGCCTGGCGGTGATGGTGGCCAAGAGCCGCCTGGATCTGGGGCGCTCCTTCCTGGCGGCCCTGCTGGCCCCCACGCTGCTGCAGCTGCTGGGGGGCTACCTGCTGGCGATCGCGCTGCTCACCGCCGTCACCCTGCGGCTGGAGGCCCGCCACCGCCCGCCCGTCAGCGGCCGGCGCAACGGCCTGCGCCACGTCAGCAAGGTGTTCCAGGTGCTGGCCACCGGCCCGGGCAGCAACACGGTCGTGACCACCACCCGCGGCAATGCGGTCGTGATCCTGGCCTACCTGGTGCGGATCGTCTCGGCGTCGCTGCTGGTGGGCTACCTCACCGTCAACGTAGCCAGGGAGATCCAGAACCGGGCCAGCGGCGACATCCGCTCGCCGGCCGATCTGCGCGGCCGGCGGGTGGGCGTGCGCGCCGGCACGGTCAGCGAAACGCTGCTCAAGGAACTCAACGCCTCCGCCCCCGCCGGCGGACCGAAGGTCACGATCGTCCGGCTGGCCAGCATCGGCGCGGGGGGCGAGCTGCTGGCGGCGCGCCGGATCGATGCCCTGCTGGGTGACAACCTGCAGCTCAGCCACCTGCTGGTCCAGGAGGAGACGAAGGGCTTCCTGCCCAGCCTGGCGCTGGAGGGGATCAGGCCCGAATCCCAGGCCTTCGCCTACGCACAGGCGTTGCCGGAGGCCACCGCCAGCCGCATCGACCAGGCGATCAGCGCCCTCAAGCGCAGCGGCGTGGTCAGCGAGCTGCGCCAGCAGGCGACGACCCGGGAGAACTCCCAGGGGCGCTGAAGCCTGCGGTCCACCAGCGCTCCACCACGTCCGGGCTGCCGTACCAGGAGAGGCCGAAGGCGCCGCCATGGGCCACCCCCGGCAGCACCACGGGAGTGGAGCCCGCCAGCAGGGCCGAGGCCACCGGCACCAAGCCGTCGCCCCGGTCCTCGGCGTCGCCGCTGCTGTTGCGGTAGGCGGCGGGGGCCAGGCGCCGGGCCATCGGGGAGGCCGCCTGCAGATCCAGATCCCCCGCGACAGACACATAGCGCACCCGATCAGCGAAAGGGGAACCCGGCAGCCGCTCCGCCACCATCTGCCGCAGCACCGTGGCCTTGAGGGCGGTGTGGGGGCTGCCCAGCATCACCAGGGTGTCGGCCAGGGCCTTGCCGTCGTAGCGGCGCCCCTGGAACGGGGCGTCATCCAGGAACAGCCGCAGCATGATGCCGCCGGAGCTGTGGCCGATGAGCGTCACCTTGCCGGTGGGGGATTGCCGGGCCAGTTCGGCGACGGTGGCCTGCACCCGATCGAGGATCCGGGCCCAGGCGAAGGCGAAAACGGTGAGCAGCCACTCGGGTTTGCCCACCGGCACCAGCCACACCGGCTGGCCGCTGAGCTGCTCCAGCCGCGTCACCATCGGGGCATAGGCCTCTGGGCTGATCAGGAAGCCCCCGAGGATCACGATCGGCTGGCGGGTCATGGCGGTGGGCTGGCGTCGCGGGACCGGTCTACCCGAGCCGTCTGGCCACATACATCCCATAGCCGAAGTGGGCCTTGTGGGATTCGTAGAGCTGGATCTCGTGCTCTTCGGCGCTGACGATGGCGCGGGCGGCTTCGCTGTGGCCATGCCGGCGCAGGAAGGCATCGAAGCGGGCCTGCAGGGGCCGGTAGTAGTGATCCAGCCAGCAGTGCTGCGGCAACACGACGTAGCCGATCGGCGCATAGCCGTGCTGTTCCAGCAGGGCGATCTTGGCCGAGGCCCGATCGATTTCGGGGTACTCCGTCTGCCAGTGCCGCTGGAGATCCGCCGGTCGCGCCGCGGTGGTCCAGGTGATCTCGCTCACCACCAGCAGGCCGCCCGGTTTCAGGAAACGGCGCCACTCGGCGATCCCCTTCGCGAAGCCGATGTTGTAGATGGCCCCCTCCGACCAGATCCCATCCAGCTCCCCGTCAGCGAAGGGCAGGTTGTCCATGGAGGCGGCGCAGGGGGTGATCGCGCCCGCCACTCCCTGCTGTCGCGCCCGGCCCTCGAGCACGGCCAGGAACACCGGCAGCCGATCCACCGCCGTGATCCGGGCGTTGGGCAGCAGCCTGGCCAGCAGCAGGGTGGAGGCACCAGTGCCGCAGCCGATGTCGGCCAGCCGCAGCGGCGCGGTGCGGTCGACCCCGGCCAGCCGGAGCGCAAGTTCCGTCTCGGCGTCCCCGCCCGGCCCCTGCCGCTCCCCATCCCGGTGCAGATCGATCAGCAGCTCGAGAGGGTCCATGGGCTCACGGCTAATGGCTAACGGTTGTGGATCCAACCCAGGCTGGCCTCTTCCACCCGGATGGCCGGCAGGAACAGCCCGTACTCCCAGCCGTCGCCGGGGGGACGGTCGCGCCGGGTGATGAAGTCCCGCCGTGGGCCCCCCTTCCCTTCCGGGCCGCCGTAGCGCTCCACGGCGTGGAAGATGGACACCCGGGCCACGCCATAGCCCAGCACGTAGACGCCCAAGAGGCCCGCCAGGATCGGACGGAGATGCCTGGCCACTGGGCCCAGCTCCCTGCGCAGAACTGGGGCCCATCCAACTCCAAACCCATGACTTCAGGCGAACGGCCTTGCGGGGGGCGGCGGGGGCTCAAAAGGACAACGCACAAAGCTGTACAGGCTGTACAGGTCTGCTCCGAGCTCCAACAGAGACATCAAGGTCGCCGATCAGGCGCCAGAGCCCTTCAGCGCAGCGGCCCCTCGGCAACGGCCCTTCGGCGAGGGGCCCCCATCAACGGGACCGGCCTGCCGCCGGCACCGGCACGGTGATCGGCTGGCCCTTCACCCCCGCGTAAACCACCACGATCTCGGCGGGTTCGGCGCCGTTGTTGGTGCCGTAATGGGGCTGGTTGACCATCTCGATCAAGCCCTGGCCCGCCTGGAGCTGCACGCTGGCGCCGGCCGCACTGGTGACCAGCAGCTGGCCGCGGATCAGCATGCCGGCGTTGATCACCGGGTGCTGGTGCATGGGCAGCGCCACCCCCGGCGGGATGGTGATGTGCAGCACGGTGACTTCCGGCTGCCCGCTGGGGTAGGCGGGCAGGGGGGTGCCATTCCACGACTTGGTGGATTGCACCAGCGTCCGCACCGTGACGCCCGCCTGTTCCCCCTCCGCCAGGCACGGCGGCCCGGCCAGCAGCAGGCCGCCGGCGAGCAGCAGCGGCGCCAGGGCGCACCGCCGGCTCCGAAGTGTCGCCCCGAATCGGTCCATCCCCATATCCTGCCCCACAGCCCCCGCCGGTCCCCGTGGATTTCACCGCCGATCTGCCCGTCGTCCAGGTCCGGCGGGCGGTGATGCGCCGGGCCCTGATCGCCACGGATGTGCCACCGCGGGTGGCGCTGGCGATGGGCGACGAGCCGCTGCTGCTGCGCTACACGGTGGGGCTGTTCGGCTACGGCCTGATCGGCTGCGCCGTCACCGATGCGGAGAGCTGCCTGCGCCGCCTGGTAGAGCAGCCCCACGGACTGCTGGTCTGCTCCGACAGCCTCGAGGGCGGCAACGTGCTCAGCCTCACCGCCACGGTGAAGGAGCGCCATCCCCAGCTGAAGGTGATCGTGATCGGCACCGCCCCGGTGCAGGACCCGGCGCTGGTGCGGGCGGCCTGGGTGGATGGGCTGGTGGCGGAGCGCGACATGACCTTCCGCAGCGGCGCCCTGCAGGCGGCGGTGCTGGCGGCGCTGGGCGGGCACCACTTCCGCAGCGCCTCGATGCGGGACCTGCCGGTGCCGGCGCCGATCAGTGAACTCAGCCCGCGCGACTACGAGATCCTCGAGGGACTGGCCGACGGCCTCACCGACCGGGAGATCGCCGAGCGGCTGATGATCAGCCCGAGCACGGCCAAGTCGTACACCAAGCGGCTGCTGCAGAACATGGGCGCCCGCAACCGGCTGCAGGCGCTGGTGATGGCGCTGCGGCAGGGCCTGATCCGGTTGCGCTGAGCCACGCCTCCCCCGCGCCGCCGCCGCCGATCACCCTCCGTCGCGCCGCCAACCACCCTCCGAAGGGGGTCGCCCCCGCGAGGCGGAGCGCCGTAAACCGTTGGGGTGATCTGTTCTGAGCAATGGCGTCCGTCGATCCGCTGACCGGGGTGGGCCTGAACTACGCCGAGGCCCTGCAGAAAAGCTTCCTCTTCTATGAGGCCCAGCGCTCCGGCGACCTCGACGAGGCCCGCAAGCGGATCGACTGGCGCGGCGATTCCGGTCTGCGGGACGGCCTCGACGGGGTGTACTTCGGCGGCCGCACGGCGGCCAACCTGCAGAGCGGGCTGAGTCTGGATCTCAGCGGCGGCTATCACGATGCCGGCGACCACGTGAAGTTCGGGCTGCCGCTGGCCTCCACCCTCGCCACCCTCGCCTGGGGCGGCATCGAGTTCTCCGATGGCTATGCCGTCACGGGGCAGACCGATGAGCTGCTCGATGCGGTGCGCTGGGGCACCGACTACCTGCTCAAGGCCCACGGCGTCGATGCGGCCGGCACCACGCTCTACTTCGTGGCCCAGGTGGGCGATGCGGGGGCCGACCACGCCCTCTGGAGCGCCCCGGAAAGCCAGACGATCGCCCGGCCGGCCCTGGCGGTGACGCCGACCAAGCCCGGCTCCGATGTAGCGGCGGGCTCGGCGGCGGCGCTGGCCTCGGCGTCGGTGCTGTTCCGCCAGAACGGCGATGCCGCCTACGCCGACGTGCTGCTCAACCGCGCCGTCTCGCTCTACGACTTCGCCGACCGCTATCGGGGCCGCTACGCCGATGCGATCCCGGAGGTGCGCTCCTTCTACAACTCCTGGAGCGGCTACAACGACGAGCTGGCCTACGGCGCCGCCTGGCTGTCGCGGGCGGTGAACGCGGCGGGGGGCAACGGCACGGCCTACCGGGACAAGGCCCTCTCCATCTACACAGGCAGCATCGGCGGGCTCTCGCGCGGCTGGACGGGCAACTGGGACGACGCCTCCTATGCCACCGCCGTGATCCTGGCGGAGGACACCGGCTCGGCCCGCATCCAGCAGGACGTGGAGGGCTGGCTGAACAACTGGGTCAGCGGCGGCAACGGCGTGACGATCAGCGCCGGCGGCCTGCGCCACATCAGCCAGTGGGGTTCCCTGCGCTATGCCGCCAACACGGCGTTCCTGGCCGATGTCTACGCCGACAACGTGCGCGATCCCGGCGGCGCCTACGGCCGTCTTTCGCAGGGAACGGTGGACTACATCCTCGGGGCCAATCCGCGCCAGTCGAGCTACCTGGTGGGCTTCGGGGTCAACGCGCCCCGGCAGCCCCACCACCGGGCGGCCTCGGGGGTGGGTTGGGACGGGTTCCGCAACGGCCAGCCCAACACCCACACCCTCTACGGCGCCCTGGTGGGCGGCCCCACCAGCGCCAACGACTTCGCCTACCAGGACCGCCGCGACGACTACGTCGCCAACGAGGTGGCCCTCGATTACAACGCTGCCCTCACCGGCGCCTTCGCCCGCAGCGTCGAACGCCGCGGCGGCGTGCCGCTCAGCGACGCCCAGCTCGACGCCCTGCCCGGGATCACGGTGCGGCCGGGCGGTGGCGGAACTCCGGTGACCCCGTTGCCGACGCCGACGCCAACACCGACGCCGACTCCAACGCCCACCCCGCCACCAACGCCAACCCCCACGCCCACACCTACTCCCACACCGCCGCCACCGGTTCCCACGCCCATTCCCACTCCCGGCGCCCCGCTGCCGGCCACCCTCAACGGCATCCCGCTCACCTCCAGCCCGGATCTGGCGGTGGTGGTGGGCGGCTCGATCTGGACCGGCGGGATGACCGTGCAGCTCACTGTCAGCAACGCCGGCACGGCGCCGCTGAACGGCTGGAGCTTCAGCTTCGAGAGCCCGCACCGGCCCAGCGGCACGCCCTGGGGGGTGCAGATCAGCAGCACGGCGCTGGCGGGTGGTCTGTTCCGCCACGTCGTCAGCGGCGACGCCTGGGCCAGCGCGATCCAGCCCGGCCGCAGCGTCACCGTGGGCTTCAACGCCAGCCAGGGCAGGGCCCTGGGCCACAGCGGCGCCCTCACGGC
>NZ_JAYGHZ010000052.1:0-8817 GCF_034931285.1 Synechococcus sp. BA-120 BA3 | reverse complement strand
GGCCCGTTCCTCCTCCTGGGGGCTCCAGCCCCCTTCCGGGCCGATCGCCAGCCGGAGGCCGGCCGCCAGGTCCGCTTCGCCAGCCCCCTCCCTCGCACGCTCCGACAGCTCCCGCAGCCGCTGGCTGCAGAGGGGCAGACCCTCCCGCCGGGTGGTGGCCAGCAGGGCGATCCCGGCCGTGGGCCGCGCCAGCCACTCTCCGGCCCGCAGGGGGGACGCCAGCACCGGATGCCACAGTCGCTCGCACTGCTCGGTGGCCTCCCGCACGATTCCCTGCCAGCGCTCCAGCGGATAGCGCTCCCTCGGGGCGCTCCGCTCGGCCAGCAGGGGCTGCAGCCGGTCGGCCCCCAGCTCGGTGGCCATGCGCCAGACCAGATCCGCCTCCCGCCGGGGCACGGCCATGGCCAGCTCCAGGGGCGGGCCGGGCGGCTCCTCCCGCAGCAGGGGTGCCCCGGGGTCCTGCTCCAGCCGCAGGCTTCGCTCGGGGTCGAGCACCGCCGTCCAGAGTCCGCCGATGCCGTCGACCAGGGCCAGGCGATCGCCGGGGCGATAGCGCAGCACCCGTTCCAGGTAGTGACGCTCCTGGGGCTCCAGGACCAGCCGGGCCAGCTCCGGGCCCCCGGCTGCCAGGGCGGCGATCCGATCCGGGGTGATCAGCAGCCGGCGCAGCTCCCGCCCCATCAGTCCCTGGCGAAGGGGCTCTCGGGCTCCTCGTCGATCGGCCAGTCCTCGTTGAGGCCGCCGAACACCAGTTCGGTGATCTCGAGAACGTCGTTGTCCAGCTGGCGCAGGGCGTTGATCAGCACATCGAGGGCCAGGGCATCGCTGGTGCCCAGGTCGACCCAGCAGCGGGACCAGTCGTCCTGATACTCCATCGGCCCCATGTTGTGCATCAGGGCGGGCAGGCAGCGTTCGGCGGCCTCGGTGTCGTAGGGGAGCCAGCCCAGGTCCACACCCCCCTCGTGGGTCTGCAGGTTCTCGGCGTTGAAGCCGCCCAGCTTGCCGAGAAAGAACCAGCTGTCGAAGGCCGTCTCGACGTAGCCCCGCTCGGCACCGCCGGGCTGGTCGGCGAAGTGCAGCCAGATCCAGCAGTTGAACGGATCCACCTCGCGAAATCGGACATCCATGGAGAAGGGGAGACGGCACGCCTGCCCCCCCATCCAACACGTTCCGGGGCCTCGCCGCCGCAGCCCCGGACGGCATGCTGGGGGGATGCTCGACGTCATCGGCCTGCGCTATCACCCCGCCACGGCGGCCGCGCCGGTGCTGCGGGACGTCTCCCTGCAGCTGTCGGTGGGTGCCCCGGCCCTGGTGGCGGGCCGCAGCGGCAGCGGCAAGACCACCCTGCTGGAGGTGCTCTGCGGCCTGGCCGAAGCTGATGCCGGCCGCATTCTGTGGCAGGGGGAGGCCCTCAGCGGCCGCCAGCGCCGCTGGCTGTGCGGGCTGGTGTTCCAGTTCCCGGAACGCCATTTCCTTGGCCTGACGGTGGGCCAGGAGCTGAAGCTGGGCCAGCGGCGGCTCACCGCCGAGAGGGCCGAGGCGGTGCTGGAGCAGGTGGGACTCGGCCACCTCTCCCTGCAGCAGGCCCCCGAGCGGCTCAGCGGCGGCCAGCAGCGGCGCCTGGCGCTGGCGGTGCAGCTGGTGCGCGATGCCCGGGTGCTGCTGCTGGATGAGCCCACCGCCGGCCTCGACTGGACCGTGCGGGAGGAGGTGCTGCAGCTGCTGGCCGACCTGGCCCGGGAGCGGGCCCTGCTGGTGGTGACCCATGAACCCGAGCTGTTCCGGGGTGTGATCGACCACGGCTGGCGGCTGGAGGGCGGCAGCCTGGGTCCCCTGGAGGCGCCGCGATCCGCCTCCTTACGATGACCGGCGGACGGTGGGAGATGGCTTGATGGGGGGACGGGTCGCTGGCGACAGCCTGCTGAGGGCCACCGGTGCCGGTGGCGGCATCCGCATGGTCGGGGTCACCACCACCGCGGCCAGCCGCGTGGCCAGCGATCGCCATGGGCTCTCCTTTCTCACCACGGCCCTGCTGGGCCGAGCCATGACGGCGGGGCTGCTGCTGGCCAGCTCGATGAAGGTGGCCCACGGCCGTGTGAATCTGCGCATCCAGTCCGACGGACCCCTGCGGGGTCTGATGGTGGATGCGGGCCGGGACGGCACCGTGCGGGGCTACGTGGGCCGCCCCGACCTGGAGCTCGACCTGCTCGCCGACGCGGCCGGTGGGCACCGCTTCGATTTCCGCCGCGCCACCGGCACCGGCTACCTGCACGTCGTGCGGGACCGGGGCCAGGGCGAACCCTTCAGCAGCACCGTGGAGTTGGTGAGCGGCGGCATCGGGGAGGACGTGGCCTCCTACCTGCTCCATTCCGAGCAGACCCCCTCGGCCCTGTTCGTGGGGGAGACGATCGACAGTTCCGGCGTGCGCTGCGCCGGTGGGGTGCTGGTCCAGGTGCTGCCGAAGGCGGCGCGGGAGCCGGCCCTGGTGGCCCTGCTGGAGGAGCGCTGCCGGGAGATCACCGGCTTCAGTGAGCGGCTCGCCACCCATGCCCACCAGCTCCAGGCCCTGTTCGAGGACATCTTTCCGGATCTCGATCCCCAGCCCCTCGAGGCGGCTCCGATCGAGCAGCCGGTGCGCTTCCACTGCCCCTGCAGCCGTCACCGCAGCGTCAGCGCCCTGCGGCTCCTGGGCCGCGACGAACTCAGCGCCATGCTCAGCGAGGACGGCCAGGCGGAGCTGACCTGCCATTTCTGCAGCGAGGTCTACCGGGTGGGGGCCCAGGAGCTCCAGGAGCTGATCGACGAGCTGGCCGCCGTGGCTTGAAGCGCTCAGGCGATCAGGAGGGCACCGAGCAGCAGCAGCAGGATGGCCGGGAGGCTCTGCAGCTGGAGGGTGGTGACCGGCAGGGTCTGGCTGAGGGAGGCCCCCAGCCCACCGGCCAGAAGACCGCCGAGGACCAGCCCCAGGCAGAGCAGGGCGAAGGACCAGCCCACCGATGCCAGGAAGCGTCCGTTACGCCGCTGCAGATTGAGCAGGGTGACGCCGGTGGCCAGGGCCGTGAGCAGCTCGGGGGCGGCGCCGGGCATCAGCACCAGCAGCACCAGCAGCACACCGTCGGCGGCCAGGGGAAACCAGAGCTCCCGGCCGCTCGCCAACTGCAGCCGGGGCAGCGAGAAGCTGGGGCGGGGCAGGCGGGAGGGGGGAAGCTGGGGGAGGCTGGGCAGGGCCGAAAGGGCCGGCCGGCTCGGGGGTGGTGAGGCCTGCTCCCGCTGGGAGGCAGAGCGGGCGGCGCTGCTGACCCTTCCCTGCTGGCGTTCCTTGAGCCGATCCATCAGCACGGCGTCGTAGGCCGCCTCGATGCGGGAGCGCACCATCGGATCATCGCCGGCCTCTCTGAGTCGGGCCAGCTTGGCCTCCTGGACCGTGTCGAAGGAGGCATCCGGGGCGACGCCCAGCCGCTCGTACGGATCGGAGGCGTCAGGGGCCGGCTGGGGCTGGGCGGATCCTTGGTTCATACCACCGAGCGTATCGAGCCAGGGCTAAAAAAGCGGTTCACTGCGGTGATATCCGGCTTCCTGTTGCAGACGGCGACGGCAGGCCTCCGCCTCCTCGATGGCCAGGGACCGGCGCCGCTTGAGCAGGGGCATCTGCGGCGGCAGGTGGCTGCCTTCACGCATCTCCACGGCTCCCTGGGAGGGCTGGAAGCTGACGTAATCACTGCCCCCGTCGCTGCGGGGACGCACAAGCCAGAGCGGGGATGGCGTCACGGATCGAGGCATCGCAGTGACCGTCCGTTGCGGCGTGACGAATTGTTGCTTCATTCTGCCCCCTCCGCCGGCATGGCGCGAGGGAGGGGTTCCCCCGCGCCGGCCGCGACACGGCCCCGACCCGACCCCGATACGACCCGGGGTCAGAGGGCGATCGGCTCCACCCCGCTCACCACCGGCGCCACCCCGTGCAGCTCCAGCTCGGGATGGTCCTCCTGAAGCTGGTGCAGGTTCCAGTCGTTGCGGAACAGCAGCACGGGCCGGTCCCAGGCGTCACGGACCGTCTTGCAGTTGAACAGCCGCCCCACCCGCTCCAGCGCCGGCCAGCCGCCGCTCACCCAGCGGGCGACGCTGAATTCCAGCGGTTCGAGCCGACTGGTGACGCCGTACTCGTTCTCCAGCCGGTATTGCACCACCTCCAGCTGCAGCTGGCCCACCGCCGCCAGGATCGGGTCCCGCTTGCTGGGGTCGGTGTCGTAGAGCACCTGAACGGCCCCCTCCTCCCGCAGCTCGTTCACCCCCTTGCGGAAACTCTTGAACGCCGAGGGGTTGGGGTTGCGCAGCCAGGCAAAGATTTCCGGGCTGAAGCAGGGAATGCCCTCGTACTCCACCCGTGCACCGGTGTAGAGGGTGTCGCCGATGGCGAACATGCCGGGATTGTTGAGGCCGATCACATCGCCGGGGTAGGCGTCGTCCACCACCTCCCGGTCCTGGCCGAACAGCTTCTGCGGGCGGGACAGGCGGATGGTGCGTCCGCTGCGGGCGTGGCGCACGTTCATGTCCTTCTCGAAGCGGCCGCTGCAGACCCGCACGAAAGCGACCCGGTCCCGGTGGCGGGGATCCATGTTGGCCTGCAGCTTGAAGACGAAGCCGCTGAACTCCGGCCGCAGCGGATCCACCGGGCCCTGGTCGCTCTCCCGGGCCACCGGCGGCTGGGCCAGCTCCAGGAAGGCATCGAGGAAGGGGCGCACGCCGAAATTGGTCATCGCCGAACCGAAGAACACCGGGCTCAGCTCACCGGCGTGCACCCGCTCCAGGTCCAGCGCCGCACCGGCCCCCTCCACCAGCTCCAGTTCCTCCTGCGCCAGCCCCAGCAGCTCCGCCTCCACCAGATCGGTCCGCTCGGGATCGCCGGGGGGCAGGCGCCGCTCCAGGCTCTGGCGGCCCCGCTCGGCCCGCTCGAACAGCAGCAGATCCTGGGAGCGCCGGTCGATGACGCCGCGGAAGCGGTCGCCGCTGCCGATCGGCCAGTTCACGGGCCAGCAGGCCAGCCCCAGCTCCTGCTCGATCTCGTCGATCAGCTCGAGGGGCTCGCGCCCCGGCCGGTCCATCTTGTTGACGAAAGTGAAGATGGGGATCCGCCGCATCCGGCAGACCTCGAACAGCTTGCGGGTCTGGGGCTCCAGGCCCTTGGCCGCATCCACCAGCATCACGGCATTGTCGGCGGCGGCCAGGGTGCGGTAAGTGTCCTCCGAGAAGTCCTGGTGGCCGGGGGTGTCGAGCAGGTTGATCGTGCTGCCGGCGTAGTCGAACTGGAGCACAGGCGAAATCGCCAGTCTGGTGATCGGACTTGGCCTGATCAAATTCATCGCCGTGATGCTGGTGCAACAGTGGGAGCCGCTGCAGTTCTTCCTGATCCCCGGCCCCACCAAGACAATCCGCGTTCGCAATCAGGCGGTGCGCCAGTTCAGGGTCGGCGCCGACCGCCGCACCACCGGGCGCACCGGGGTGATGATCTATCTGTCGATGCGCGAGCACCGTGCAGAAATCGTCGCCGATGAGAGCATTGCCGCCATGGTGCCTGCCGAGGTCTGGGGTGAGGCCATGGCCGGTATGCTCAGCCACATCCGTCAGGGCCGGATCGCCGAAGGGCTGGCGGCGGGGATCAAGGACGTCGGTTTTGTGCTGGCCGAACATTTCCCGCGCAGCGAAAACGACGTGAACGAGTTGCCGGACCGGTTGATCGAGGTTTAGGTCTTGACCCGTTCGCTCTGACCCTGTCGAAGGGCCGCTCTTCATCACCATTCCCGCGCCCACGAAGGACGATCCTTCGACAAGCCCAGGATGAACGGGGCAAAAACCTTGATCAAAGACCGCGACGCCGACCTGCCCGAACAGGTGATGTGGGAAGGCCGCTTTATCACCACCAAGAAACGCGGGCGGTGGGAATATGTCGGGCGCGCGCGCGGCATTCGCGCTGCGGCGATCATTGCGCTGGATGTCGATCCTGACGGCACCCGCCATGTGATCCTTGTCAGCCAATACCGCGTGCCGCTGTCGCGCTTCAGCCTCGAGATTCCCGCTGGTCTGGTCGGCGATGATGCGGGCGGCGAAGGCGAAGATGCGCTGACCGCCGCCGCGCGCGAGCTGGAAGAGGAAACCGGCTACCGCGCCGCCAGGCTGGCGGTGCTGGGCGAATTTTACTCCTCGCCCGGCATGGTGTCGGAATGCTTCACGCTGCTGAAGGCGACCGGCCTCGAACGGGTGAGCGATGGCGGCGGCACGGAAGGCGAGAATATCATCGTCCACCGGGTTGCGCTGCGTGATCTTTCGCGCTTCGTGGACGAATGGCGACGCGCAGGCCACGCGGTCGACGTGCGCATCGCGATGCTTTTGACACCGGGATACTTGGGAGAGGAATAGGTTATGGCAGGCAGGGTAGCGGGCAAGCTCGCATTGGTCACAGGCGGCGCGCAGGGCCTCGGCCGCGCGCATTGCATCCGGCTGGCGCAGGAAGGCGCGCGGGTGCTGGCGACCGATATCAACGGCGCGGGCGCGGCGGAAACGGCGGCGATCATCAACGCCGAGATGGGCGAAGGCACGGCCTATGCCATCGCCCATGACGTAACTGATCCGGCCCAATGGGAAGCGGCGGTTGATGCTGCGCGCGAACATCTCGGCGGGCTTAACGTGCTGGTCAACAATGCCGGGATCGGGGTCGCGGGCAATATCGAAACCTGCGACTTTGCCGATTGGCAGCGGTGTTTCGATATCAACGTCAATTCAATCTTCCACGGCTGCCAGAAGGCCCTGCCGCTGATGCGCGAACACGCGCCCGGGTCGATCATCAACATCTCCAGCATCGCCGGTCTGATCGCCAGCGACACCATGCCCGCTTACAACGCGTCAAAGGCGGCGGTGTGGATGCTGTCGAAGTCGATTGCGCTGCATTGCGCCAAGAAGAACATGAACATCCGCTGCAATTCGGTGCACCCGACCTTTGTCGATACCCCGATCCTTGACGGGACGGCCAAGGCGGCCTCGCTCGACAAGGATGTGCTGCTGGAAAAGCTGGCGCGGCAGATCCCGCTCAAATTCGTCGGCGAGCCGAACGACATCGCCAATGCGGTGCTCTATCTCGCCAGCGACGAAAGCCGCTTCATGACGGGCGCAGAGCTGAAACTGGATGGCGGCATCAGCGCTATGTAATTCTCTGGCAGCGGGGGTCTTTTTCTCTCGCGGCAGATTGCTGCGCAATAGCCTGCCAAGGGGGCGGCCTTTCGGCCGGCGGGCGCCAAAAGAACTTGGCGCCCTTGCGGACCCATCGGTCCGTGAGGTGGCGCACCGCCCGGTTAGCCGCTTAGTCCGCAATCAGGGCGACCGCGAGGTAGATCAGGATCGGGCTGCCGAAGCCGAGCAGCGTTGCGGCGACAAAGCCGATCCGCACCAGCATGGTGTCGATCCCGAAATAATCGGCAATCCCGGCGCACACGCCGAACACCTTGGCGTTGCTCTTGTCGAGGCGGAAGCCCGTGCGCGGCGGCTTACTGCCGGGGGTGTTGGTGATGTTGGTCATGTCAAAAGTCCTTGGTTCCAGAGTGGAGGGCGCGGGTCAGGCCATCATGCCGGGGCTGCCGGGGACAATCGCGTAAGCAAAGCTGGCGATGGTCAACACCACGGCAAAGGCGGCAGAGGCGAAGCGAACACTGGTTTCGGGGCCGAACATGATAAAATGGTCCTTGTGAATGAGAGGGTGGCAAAAGCGCCGATCAGGCAACCAGGCTGGGGCTGGCGGGGATGATCGCGTAAGCGAAGAAGGCAGCTGAAACGACGACCGAGAAAGCGGCGGCGAACAGGCGATTGGCGGATTGGACGGCATTCATGGTGGTATCTCCTTGGGGTTTTTCACTATCCCGCGGGACCATCCCGGGGACGCAGGATACTCTGCACGGGCCGTGCCAAACTCGAAAAATGGCTGATTTCCGCCATTTCGATGCTTTCACAGCCGCGACAACCCATTCACCTTCGCGAAAGGTTGGTGTTTTTCACCAAGGGTTAGGATCGCCAATTTCGGACAACGCACTCTGGCCAAATCGCCGCCCTGTGCTACCCGCGCAAACGTAATGGCGCTCAGCAAGATCAGCCTTGAAAATGTCCGCAATCACGCCGCGACGACGCTGGCGGCGACGGCCCATTTCAACCTGCTGGTGGGCGAGAACGGGGCGGGCAAGACCAATCTGCTGGAGGCGCTGTCCTTGCTCGGGCCGGGGCGCGGACTGCGGCGGGCGAACCTTGGCGAGATTGCGCGCCGCGCCGCGCCGGCCGATCCGCCCCTGCCCTTCGCCATCGGCGCCAGCCTGACCGAACAGGGGCAAATCTCGGCCCGGCTGGGCACCTATACCGAAGCCGGACAGCCCGGGCGGCGGTTGGTGCGGGTCAACGGCGCGGCGGCCAGCGCGGCGAGCCTCGCCGAATGGCTGGCGCTGTCATGGCTCACCCCGGCGATGGACGGGCTGTTCACTGACAGCGCGGGCGCACGGCGGCGCTTCATGGACCGCATGGCGCTGGCGATCGCGCCCGATCATGCGCGGCGGGTCAATGCGCTCGAAGCGTCGCTGCGCGAACGCGGGCGGGTGCTGGAGAATGGCGGCGATCGGGGCTGGCTGGACGCGGTCGAAGCGCAAGCGGCAGATCACGGCGCATATGTTGCCCGCACCCGCGCCGAGTTGGTGGCGCGGCTGGTGGATGAGCTCTCCGCCCTGCCGCCCGAACCCTGTGCCCGCCCTGCCCTGACCTATCGCCCCGGCGGCCCGGTGGATGAGGTCGCCC